>JBPCWB010000088.1:0-13829 GCA_051009955.1 Hyphomicrobiaceae bacterium
CACATGCCCATTGGCGCGATGCCAAAAGGCACATCAAAGCGCGCGTCCAGAAAAGTGGTTCTGAGATCGATGTCTTCTACATCGATGAGCACGCGCGGTTGCAGCCGGATTGACTGAAACGCCAATTCGTTGCGTCGCATGGCGTGCTCACGGCCTGTCGCCCCGTCTGCAAAGTCGAACATCATCCTCGGGAGGCGGCGACGAGCGGTTGTGCGAGCAAAGTCTGCGTCCATGAACTGCGCCCGAACCACGGAACCCACCTTAGATGCGCATTAACAATGCAGGCTGATCCGTCACCGTTAACTGCACCAACCCGACAATTGGAATTTGCAGCTTCGATTCGATTTGGACAAATCGAATTCGTTCTAGGTTTCATGCAGTTTTTCTATAAGAGCAGGTCGCGGTAGGTGATGACGACTGAAAGTGGAACAGTGCCCCGCATGTCGCACTCGTTCGTTCACCACCACAAGCAGGTGGCGCTTGGTCGCCGCTGCGAGATTGGCGTTGCCTAACCGGTGCTACCGCTGACGCCAGTAGCATCGCCCCGCCGACGCAAGAGCCCGGATCATCGCGTTGCAGGCAACAGATCAAATGTGATCGAAGGTCTTAACGGGCGCAACGCCGCCGCGCCCGTTAGCAAGCCATTTTACCTGGCCTTATAGTCGATTGCTTTGAGCATTTTCGCCACAGCTGCACTCGATGACTTGGTCAGTTTGCCTGCTTGCGCTGCGGTCATGTAGACGATTGGCATTTTGATCGCCTTACTGATCTTGATCATTGCCGGGTCGGTCGATGCAACCTTGAGGGCGGCTTCCATCTTGGCGACGATGGCCGGGTCAATGCCCTTTGGAAATGCGACGACTGTCGGTGCATCCAAGCCGACGCCCTTATATCCCAATTCATCCAATGTGGGGATGTCTGGATAGTTGCCCAACCGCGACGTTGACACCGCAACGATCGTTTTGATCTGGTCCGGGTAACGCGACTGAATTCCGCCCGAATACGCGAAGTCGACCTGGCCCGAGATGACGAGCTGAACCATGCCCCGTCCACCCTTGGTCGGTATATAGTCGACGTTCAGGCCTTCCTGCTTGGCCACCGCCTGCATGATGACTTTGGCGGCAGGGCTGAGCGATGCATATTTTATCTTGCCCTTCTTCTTTGCGAATTTGACGAAACCCGCCATATCATCAAACGGGGCGGCCGTGGGTGCGACCAAGGACACCTGGAACTGCGTCAGGCCGCCGGCATACACGTAGTCGTCTGCGGTAAATTTCAGCGCCGAGTTGATTTGGGGATTGAAGGTGATGCCTGATACGGCTCCGAAAAAGAACATGTCGCCGTTGGGCTTGGCATTCTTGAAGCTTTCGAGGGCAACGGCCTGGCCGCCACCGGGTCGATTGATGACGTTGACCTGCTGACCAAGCTCGCGTGCCAGAATCTTGGCGAGTACGCGGCCCTTGGTATCGGTGCCGCCGCCGGCCTTATAGCCAATCAGCATTGTAATGGGTTTGCTCGGCCAATCATTCGACTGAGCCAGTCCGGAAAAGCTCAACGTCGCCGCGGCGGCGACGATCGCTGCCAACGCGGTCCGTCCTGATCTTGCTATCATATCGGTTTCTCCCTGGTTGTATCGATTGTTTCGGTTGGCACTTCGACGGCCGCTTCGCGCTCTGCCATCGCCTGCAATTGCTGGCGCTGCAGCAGTGTCAATCGCCACAGGCCGACAATGGCAAGAAGGGCAAAGATGAGTGCGACGGGATGTTTCGTTAGTTCGCTCAATTCGGTGACGAGTCCCAACGACTGACGCAATGACAGTTCGAAAGACGGACCGATCACGAAACCGATCAAAAATGTCACGAAGGAGAAATCATACTTCTTGGCAAAGAAACCGATGATCCCAAAGATGAGCATGATACCGATGCCAAAGACGCCGCCACCCTGGAGATAGGCACCGACGCAGCATAGAAACACAACCACCGGCATAACAAGGGATGGCGAGACGCGAACGATCCGCGCGAACATGTTTTGGCCGAAGTATCCGATGACCAGCAAGATCAAACTTGCCGCCAGCATCGACACATATACGCCAAGGATGAGGTCCTTGTTCTCGATGAATAAGAGCGGCCCTGGCGTAATGCCTTGGATGGTGAAGGCGCCAATGAGAATTGCTGCAATGACACTGCCGGGGATGCCGATGGCGAACAGCGGCACGAGCGAAGCGGGTACGACGGCGTTGTCGGCGCTTTCTGCGGCCGCGACGCCTTCAATCGCGCCACTTTCCTCAAAGTCGGCACCACGACCGGTGGCGCGCCGCTCGGCACCGTACGACAGGAAGGATCCAACACTGGCCCCGAGACCAGGCAGAATTCCGATGACCGTCCCGATCAAAGAACCGCGTACGATCGGCCGCATGCAATTGCGCCAATCCTCCAGGGTTACGATGTGGTCTTCCCGGTTGGACGACCCGGTCAGGAGATCGGACTCATCTGCCAGACGGTGCCGTTGCCCAATCTGAATCATCATCTCCGACAGTGCGAGCATGCCGATGGCAACCGGGATCAGTGGTAACCCGTCATATAGCTGGATCAGCCCGAACGTCAGGCGTGGCGATGCCGTTTCGACCTCCAGGCCGATACAGGAGACGAGAATCCCAAACAGTCCCGCGATGAGGCCCTTGATCATCGAATGGCCCGATAGGCCGGCGATGAAAACCATCGAAAAGGCCAAAATCGCCGTCAGTTCGACCGGACCAATTCCAAGTGCAAACGCCGCCAATTCCTGCGCGATCAAGATCAGTACAACAGTAGAGAAAAGGTCGCCAATCACCGACGCGAACAAACCCATCTTCAAGGCTTTTTGTGCTTTTCCGGCGCGCGCGAGGGGATATCCGGCCATTGCCGTTGGTGTCGACGACGGCTCTCCCGGCGTATTCAGCAAGATTGCCGAAACGGCACTTCCTGCCGTCGAGCCTTTTGAGATGCCAACGAGGAATGCAATGGCGGACAACGGCGTCAAATAGAACGTCAGGGGAATGGCGACGGCCGTTGCCGTGCCCTTACCAAGGCCGGGCAGAGCACCGACCAGATAACCTAAAGTTACGCCGAACAGCACCCAGGCGACGTTGGCGGGTGCGAGAGCGTCGCCGGCGACGGAGTATAGCGCTTCCATCTCGCTCCCCTAGGCAATCGCTGTTCCAAGAATGCGATAAAACAAGAACCATGAGCCGATCAGCAGGACGGCCGGGATACCGATCAGGAACCAAAGACGTCGCTCACCCATATAGAGCATAAGACTAATGATCATGAAGCCTGCAGCGAGCCCTGGATTGACGAACTTGAAGAGTGCAATTCCGGCCGCAACGGCGATGATGACAGCAAGTGATGACAGCCATTCGGTCGCCGGCACAATCTGGCCCGCGGCCAATCCGCGGCGCAGGCGACCGGCGGCACGCAGTGTCAGCAAAATCGCCAGGCCGGTAATCCCGATGGCACAGATTTGCGGCAGCAGCGCCGGCGAGATCGTTGCATCGCCCCCGGAACTGGTTTGCGTCGGGATCAGTATAAATAGCGTCACCACGCCGAACACCGTCAGAGCGACGCCGGCGATCAAATCCGACTTGGGCATTTCCTGCGTCCGAGTAGATTGAATTATTTCAAGTGGAACAAGATATTGGCACCACCTGAATTCGTTATTGCTGCCAGTAGACCGCAATTGCTGCGACTTGAAAAGCAATCAATGGGATATATTCGATTTGCGATTCCCCCGGATCTCAAAGTCGGTGCTCGCTGAGATTGGCGATCTACAAAGTCCCCTGCTTTTTGATTGCAGCAATCTCCGTATCGTTCAAGCCAATGGAGCACAGCAGGGCTTGAGCATCCTGATTCAGTTCAGGCGGTGGCACCTGGGCCGCTGTGATTTCGCCATTAACCTTGAATCCCAATGTTGGAACATGAACCGGCTTGTCATAGCGCGGTAGGGTCATGGCCGACATGATGCCGCGCGCCTTCAACTGATCCTCCGCTAGCACTTCGTCCATGCTGCGCACGCGTGCCGCAGGAACACGAGCCTGATCGAGGCGCTCCTCCCAAAAGTCGGCTGACTGGGTGGAAAACACAGCAGAGAATTCCTGGCGCAAGGCATCCGCATGCAATTTGCGCGCTTCGGGCGACTGCCAACGCGGGTCGTCGAGAATGTCGGCGCGATCGATCGCTACGCAGAGCCGCTCGAATTGCGGATCAGTGTTGGCGGCGAGCATCAATACGCCATCGGCTGTGTCGAACGCACCCGACGATGGACTTTGGCTCCAGGCCTCATTGCCGGATTGCTCTGGTTTCCAGCCGGCGGTGAGGCAGTTGGTCATGAGTGACGCCATTAACATCATGGACGTGTCGAGCATGGCGACATCGACATGCACGGCCGTTTCGGTTCGCTTCACTTCATGTAATGCGGATACGATTGCGAATGCTGCGTTGAGTCCGGTGGCGTAGTCGATGTATGGGGCTCCTACCTTGGTCGGGCCGCTTCCGGCCGCGCCGGTTTGCTCCATGATGCCACACATGCCCTGCACCACATGGTCATAGGCCGGCCGGTGACTCATCGGGCCATCCTGGCCATAGGCAGAAATCGAACAGTACACGATGCGGGGATTGATCTCTCTGACATCTTCAAAGCCGAGGCCGAGACCTGCCGCTGTGCCCGGACTGAAATTCTCGACAAAAACATCGGCCGTTTGGATGAGGCGTTTGGTAACGGACAATCCGGCACTCGACTTGAGATCAATCGTCAAAGACTTCTTGTTCGCGTTTTGCGTCAGGAAGGGCAGGCCCATCTGCATATCGGACAGCGCAGCAACGCTCCCGCCGTTCCGGGTCCAGTCGCCGCGAACGGGCCGCTCGATCTTGATGACCTCTGCACCCATCAGCGCAAGTTGGTAGGTCGCATATGGTCCGGCGAGAACCTGGCTCAGATCAACGACTCGCATGCCAGACAGAGGTTCAAACATCGGTGTTCCTGTGATTGTGGAAGCGGATATCGCCGGCCCGGCGGGCCGTGAACGTCAACAGGGCAGGACCTCGTTTCTTGGTCCGTCTCAGGAGGGATCAACCGGCCAGCCGCGCAAGTTCCGACTCGGCAGACAGGATGGGCTGGCCTTTGATGGCCACTGATTTGCGCCCATCAACGCCGACCGGAACGTCGCCAACGAGTGTGATGCGATAGAGCTGCCGGTCATAGTCGGAGGCAAAGATGTCCGACGGCGCGAGATGGGCGGTCGCGCGGTTGTCCCACATCGCCACGTCACCAGCTTCCCATTTGAAGCGCACGGTATATTCGGTTCGCACAACATGCTCCCACAGGAATTCGAGGAATTGTTCGCTTTCCCGAGGATTTAGTCCGACGATTGATTTTAGAAATCCTGGACTGACATACAGCAGACGCTCACCCGTTTCCGGATGCACACGCACGAGCGGGTGTTCCGTCTCCAGCTCTCGACGGCGAATGCTTTCGTCATAGGCAGCGTTTGCGCCGGCTGCCGTCGGTGGCTGATAGCGGTGCACGCCGTCAAGGCCGTCGACGATCCCGCGCATGGTCTCTGAAAGGCCCTGATAGGCGACGGCCAGGTTGGTCCACATTGTGTCGCCGCCATAGGGAGGGATGGTCACGCCTCGCAGTATAGATGCTTCGGGTGGGTTGAGCGCTGCCGTGATGTCCGTGTGCCAACCCGTCCACGGCCGCTCCATCTTTTTGTCACGATGAACCTGCGCGGTGCGAAATTTCGCGATCGAATAGACTTCCGGGAAGTCCTCGACGTGGCCGAAAACAGGGTGACCGATGGTCGGTTCGCCCATTTGGCGCGCGAACGCGACGTGACCAGCGTGGTCCAGATGCTGTCCACGGAAAAATACGACCTTCCATTTCAAGAAGGCTTCACGGACCTCGGCAAGCTCCTCGGCGCCGAGCGGATTGGAAAGATCAACGCCGGTGATTTCTGCTCCTATATGTAACGTTAAAGGCTTAACCTCGACCGCGCTGCTTTCCGACAACGTTGCTCTCCTTTGAATGAAATGTTCAGGCGGACGCCTCATCGGGGAGACGGGCAGTTAGTCTGTCGTCCATCGCCGTGGTTGATGCGGTGCAAGACAACACGATTGCACGTCGCCAAGTGTCATGGCCGGCACGTGATCACGCATTTCGAGAACCACGAATGCAACGATATTGATGTTTTGATGCACGAGCAAATTTGTCAATCTCATCAGCCCGTCGATCGCATGTCCGATTGAAATCTGCTAAGTACGGCATTGCGATTTCAGATCGGAGCCGCGAAATTCCGGCACGTTCTTGTGCCGATCGTGCTTGCCGAAATCAGCAATGTTGGTCAGTTCGGCGGCGCACCGTTGTCAGGCCCGGTGACCGCACTTTGTGGAGATTGCTGCCATGTCCTACGAAACAATCGAAGTCAACCAACTTACGCCTACTCTTGGCGCGGAGATTCTGGGTATCGATCTCTCGGCGCCTCTGAGCAATCGTCAGTCGAAAGAAGTCCATGATGCACTGATTGAAAATCAGGTGATCTTCTTCCGGGATCAGGACATCACAATCGATCAGCAAAAAGATTTCGGTCGTCTATTCGGTGAACTCCACATTCATCCCAGCAGGCAGGGACCTGAAGGGCATCCTGAAATTCTGCCCATCCATGCTGACGCCAATTCCAAGCAAGTTGCTGGGCACCGTTGGCACTCGGACGTTTCGTGCGATCCTGAGCCACCAATGGGGTCCATTTTGCACCTGCACACCGTGCCGCCAACAGGTGGCGATACGTTGTTTGCGAGTATGTATGCGGCGTACGACGCGCTGTCAGATAAGATGAAGTCCTACCTCGAGGGGCTGATTGCGGTGCACGATGGCGGCCCGAATTATCGGCGCCGCGCTGCAATCGAAGGACGCGACGACAAGCGCGAGTTTCCTCGCGCCGAACATCCTGTCATCCGCACGCACCCGGTGAGCGGGCGCAAAGGCATTTTTGTCAATCCGGTCTTCACCGTCGCGATCCGTGACCTGCCCGACGACGAAGGTGACGCAATTCTGCGGTTTCTCTATGAACACAACAACAAGCCGCAATTCCAGGTTCGATTCAAATGGCGGGAAAACTCGATAGCGTTTTGGGATAACCGGTGTGTTCAGCACATCGCCATGTGGGATTATTTTCCGCTGGTGCGCTCAGGCAATCGGGTTACCGTCAAGGGCGACAGGCCGTACTAGAGCCGGTCGAACTGACATCGAACCGGTTGCACCTGGGGTTTGCGGCGGGATCGAACTGTCCGGTGACGAGCATGCCGCGTTTCGGGTTGGAGTGTGACGATTTCCAGCGTGCAGATCCGTCGACCTGCCCAAGGAGTTGAAGCACTATGAATCGGTTCTTTGAGTATTGTCGATTTCGAACGCCGCCGCGAGGATTGCAGAACGCGCCGGACGCTTCGTGGCAGCAATTCCAGGACCGAGCGGTGGCGAGTGGTGGCAAACTCTTCGGATGTTGGCGCAGCCTTATCGGGCTCGGCCTGGCGCGTGATGAAGGTATTGCGTTAACGTCATGGCCGACAGAAGCGCTCGCGCGTGCTGCTCCCGTTGTTGAGGCAGCCGACAGCCACCTGTTGAAAGCCACCGTGCGGCCCCCGACTGACGATGAAACAACGTACGATGGCGTCTGTGTGTTTCGATGGTTTGAGGTTGCGGCCTCCGACTGGCAATCGTTTCTGGCCATCTCAGAGGCGGCGTGGCCGAACATGGAAGGCGTCTTTGACGTCAACATCTGCGGCTTCTGGCGCAGCCTGGAGACGCCAGCGCCTTCAAGTCATACCCTTTTGTTGACGCGCTACGCCGACCTGTCGGTTTGGGAAGCATCGCGCTGGTGGAATAATCCGCCGCCGGCGGCTGACGAGTCGATGTCTCGGTTCAAGGCTCGCAATGACTTGATTCAGGCCACAGTCGCCTACCCGGCGCTTCAGGTCGGGCGCTGAGCAAGTTGCGTGGAGCTGCCTGCGGCGTTGTCTGGCTTGTTGTTGGCGCCGTTCAATAGGGGCGCCCGTCCTTGTGCGTGAACTGCCATTGGCCATCGGCGCCCAGGACGGCCTGGATATCGTCGTTCGGGTAGCTTCCTTCATCACCACTTGTACGGTCGCCGACTTCGAGAAACACAACGTTTTGTTGCGTCCGGTTCACAAGTTGGTGCGCGCGGCCCTGCGCCGGAAACCCGGCACACATACCGGGACGAAGTTGGATCTCATCGTCTTCGGTGATCAGTGTCGGTTCGCCTTCAAGAATGTAAACGAGTTCATCCTGCTTGCTGTGTCGGTGGAGCAACGCGGACTCGCCTCCCGGTGCAAGAGTTGTCAGGTTCACTCCGAAATTCTTGAGACCGAAGACATCCCCAAGCGGGCGCTTTTGCCGTCCCGCCATGCGACTGAAAAATGGTTCGGGGTAGTTCGACTTCTTGGTCCGTGGTGGCACCGTATCCGCTTGGACGGCAATCGGTCCTGAAGTGCGATTGTCATTCATTCGTTGCGCCTGTCGTCGATCTGATTGCGGGTCGCGAGAGTCCAATGTGCAGCCACATGTCAAACGCAACCGAGTGGGACGCGTCTCAAGCTAGCCATATGCGGCCTCCAGGTCCAGCCGGAGCCAGCAATGGCTGCGGATCCTCCGACAACCGCCGACACTATGTCGCCTACCTGATGCGGCTGTAATCAAGAGGACGCATCAGATCGCTTTGCATTTGCGCGACATGCGGCAGCCATTCCCGGTTCACGAGTTTCGACAGCTCAGGGTCGGACTCCTGCGTCTCGTGCCAGCGTTGCCATGCACGCATATCGCGGAACCTTCTGAGCTCCACACTTCGCAACGACTGACTGTTTGTCGTGCCATCACCAATCAGCGTATCGAACAGTCCGACAAGCGTACTTCCTTCTATTTCGAGCGCAGGCAGAAGTCGGCGCTTGTAGAACGCGTGATGCTCTGCCGTCGTGCCGGGCCGGAACGTCATGATGCGCTGCTCAAGATAGCCGCGCTCGCGCCCGCGCACGTCATCGATTCTGGGCCAGGTTTGTGGCAATGGCGGTGAAATCTCGGACAGCCGCAGGATCGACGTGTTGACCGCGTCGAGATGGGGATAGAGGTTCCGATTTGTAGACTCCGTGAAGGAGGAGCTTGCGCGGACACGGTCCTGGTGCTCCGCCCAGGCGGCCATGCTGTCGAATTGGCGAAGCTGCCACACGGCGCTGCCGGCTTCTTGGCCGACCCAAATCTCCCAGGCGCCGACCAAAACCGAACCGGCAGAATCCAATGCGTCCAGCGCATTGGCCTGGAACGCTGCGTGCCGCTTCTCGAGTTTGCCATTGCGGGCAATGACGATGCGGTGTTGATAGATCATGGCGCCAGTCTCCGGGGTTCTGCGACTCTATGGTAATGGTCGGGTATCCAGCCAGGCCGAATTCGTTTCAATATGCGGTTTCGCGTCGGGCTTGGCTGAGAGGTGCGGGTCGCCATATCATTGCCGACTATGGCACCGGTCACAATCCTGCTGCTTGGTCTACCTGTGCGGTCGGTTCATACTGCCGTCCCCCTCCGCTCTGAAGCAAAGACGAATGTCAAACATCCTGTTCGATCTCGACGGAACGCTCAGTGACCCGAAGTTGGGCATCACGCGATCGATACAATTCGCCTTGCAAGAGCTTGGACGAGACATTCCACGCGCCGATGACTTAACCTGGTGCATCGGGCCGCCGCTCCTCGGCAGCTTGGAAGCGCTGCTAGGCAATCGAGCAGACGCCGAGATTGCCCTGACCCACTATCGCGAACGATTTAGTGCCATCGGCATCCGAGAGAATGAATTGTATCCGGGCATTTCGGATTGCCTGTCGTCTCTCAAGGCGGACGGTCATCGCCTGTTCGTTGCAACAAGCAAGCCGAAAGTATTCGCTGACCGGATTATCGAGCAATTTGAGCTCACCGACCGCTTCGAGGCCATATATGGTCCTGGCCTTGATGAAACGCGGTCCGGTAAAACCGAGATCTTACAACGGCTTCTTGGCAAGGAACGTCTCGATCCGCGTCGAACCACGATGGTAGGGGACCGCTCGCACGACATTGTTGCCGGGCTCGAGAACAATCTGTCGACGTTGGGTGTGCTTTACGGATACGGCAGCGAGGCGGAACTCAGAACCGCCGGCGCAGCGATTTTGTGCCACAAACCGCAGGATTTGTTCGATTATCTGGGCGGTTAGATGCGGACGGTCCATCGCGCTTGACAGCGGGAAACGCTGGCAATCAAGGTGGCGCCGCTTGCGGTTGCGGCCAAGAACAACCATATCAACAGGACGTTATTCACACGCATGGCTTCGGATGTTGCGTCTCGACCACGCTCGAAGTTTGCGGTTTGGGCCGGTTGCGGGGCCTGAGACGCGACCAATTTGAGATGACTTCCTGGTTGATGCTGGCGATGGCGCGCTGGTTCGCGGAGATTGGATGAATAGTTGGAAGAGCAAGCCACCAAGCCCCGACGACCAACGAATAGGCCCAACTCGGCACCAAACCAGGTTGAGCGCAGACGAAAGGCGCTGTTGCGCACTCTCGCGGCTACTATCATCGCGCGCAAGCTGCCGACCGACCGATTTATTCAGGTGAATATCGAGACTGGTGAATATGTAACGGGCAAATCTGTTACAGAGACCACGCGCAGGTTTGAAAAAATGCACCCTGGCGTCAATGGTTGGTTGCAGAGACTTGGTGACGTCATTACCGAATCAGGTATCGGTCGATCGACAAATTGAGGCTTGGATCCGGCTTCATCAGGTTGCGATCTGATCCAATGTGCAATTTATAACGCCTGATCGGACCGATTTTTATGCATCACGATGGTGTCTCTGGACCAACGACTGTATCCGGATGCGACTGGGTTCAACAGCTCAATATGTACAGATTGCCGAGCGCGACTCGTAGCCTTCTTGAGCTGGCAGTCACGTTCTTGCCATTGGCCCTGCTCTGGGGGCTCGCATGGCTGGCGCTGAGCATCAGCATCTGGCTGACGTTGCTTCTCGCAATCCCTGCGGCCGGCTTTCTGGTGCGGCTTTTCATGATCCAGCACGATTGTGGACACGGCTCATTCTTCCGGCGGCGCGTGACGAACGACTGGGTCGGGCGGATCATCGGCGTACTGACACTGACACCTTACGATGTCTGGCGTCGCAGTCATGCCGTTCACCACGCGACAACCGGTAATCTCGATCGTCGCGGGACCGGCGATATTCACACAATTACGGTGGACGAGTACCGCTCGCTGAACTGGTGCGGGCGATTGCTCTATCGGCTCTATCGTCACCCCTTTGTGCTGTTTGGTATTGGCCCCGGATATATTTTTATTCTGCAGAATCGTCTGCCGTTGGGCTTCATGAGCGCGGGTTGGAAGTACTGGCTCAGTGCTATGGCGACGAACGTCGGAATTGCAGCGTTCGTCGTTGGCATGATCGCGGCTGTCGGTGCCAAGCCCTTCCTTGCTGTCCACTTGCCGATCGTGCTGATGGCATCAACGATCGGTGTCTGGCTGTTCTACATTCAGCATCAATTTGAAGACACGCACTGGGAAGAGCAGACGGATTGGAACGTCCATGATGCGGCCCTACAAGGCAGTTCGCATTATGATCTACCGTTCATCCTGCGTTGGCTCACGGCGAACATCGGCGTCCATCATGTTCACCATCTGTGTAGCCGCATTCCTTACTACCGCCTGCCGGAAGTGCTCAGAGATTTCCCTGAACTTGCCGAAGTGAAACGGATTACACTGCTCGAGAGCTTCCGGCTCACGGGGTTGAGGCTTTGGGACAGCGAAAAGAGACAGCTCGTGTCATTTCGCGATATTTGAGCAGCTTGTCATTTATCTCAGCTGGCTCGGTCGAATTGGAAAGACCGCGCGGATGTCATAGCGGTTAGACCGAATTCCCGTTTTGTGCCAAGGCGCAACCTCCTTTGAGAGGCTAGCCAGATAGACGCTGATGGCATCGCGGTCGGCATCCGCGAGCTTGGTGGTGAAGTGGGCAATGACCTCGGCCATGGGTGCCGCCAAGGACGTCTCCGGATGGCACCATGCCGACCAGAAGGGCTATGGTCAGGTCGTCCTGGGACCATGACTTTTCACCGCTCGTCAGACCGCGAAGGCTCGGCACTTTTTGCGCCCGTGGGACCGGCAGAATTGCCGGCCAGAGGCAGGCCGATGCTCAGCAGAGGGCCTCGGGGCTGTTTGTCCAGCCGTGGCCTAAAGCGTCAAGCGGAAATGGGATATCTGTTCTGTGCGCAGCGGTCAGCCGTTGACCGCGAAGCAAGTTCGGTGACGCGACCTCACCGCTTCATTGTCGCGGCGCCCCACGGTTCAATCGCGAAGACGATGAACGTCCAAGGCACATGCGCGCCTTGGACCTTGTCATGCATTATTCCGAGCTTAAACCTAGCGGAAGAGCGACAGGATGTTCTGGCTCGAAGAATTGGCGATCGACAGAGCCTGAATACCAAGCTGCTGTTGCACCTGCAGAGCCTGCAAGCGCGTCGACTCCTGGTTCATGTCTGCATCGACCAATGTCGAGATACCGCGATCGATCGAGTCCATCAGAGCTGAAACAAAGTCAGTTTGCAGGTCGATCCGCGATTTCACCGCACCAAGATTGGTTGCAGCCGACGTCATGTCAGAGATCGCCATGTCGGCGGCCTGAATGAAGTCGTTGATCTCGGTGTCGGTTGCCGAAGAGATGTCCATCTCGCTTGTGCCGTCATAGCTTGCCAGAATGATGGTGCCGTCATTGACGCCGGTGCCGATTGCACCAGCCGATAGACCGGCAGTCGTTGCTTCAGCAGCGGTCATCCGTTCCGAACCCAGAATACCAAGCTGGATGTCGGTAGCCGAACCCGAACCTGCAGCACCGCCCGCACCATCAGTGTTGGCATTGAACAGGAACGATGTCGAAACGTTCACAGAGATCGTGCCGACCGAGACGTCGGTGCCACTGCGCGTGAACGAGGCAACGATGGATTCGGTTGCATTGTAGCCGGAGTCGCCGGTATCGACAGAGACGAAGTTTTCGCCCGTGAACGACGCCGAAGCTGCAATGCTTCGGAGCTGATCCTGAAGGGCATCGACTTCGGTTTGCACTTTTGAGCGATCAACGCCCGGCTCGCGAGCAGCAACGAGCTTGGACTTGATTTCGCCCATAACGTCGATGGCGGAGTCCATTGCCGTATAGGCAACGTCGACCGTCGCCGAACCGAGCTGAAGGGCGTCGGTCACGGCACCCAGTGCCTGGTTGTCGGACCGCATCGTGGTCGCCATGGACCAGTAGGCAGCACCTTCAGACGCGCTACCAACCGCAAGGCCGGTCGAGATCCGGTTTTGCGTCTGAAGCATGTCTTTGTTGGTTTGATTGAGGCTCTGCAGAGCTGTAATGGCGGCGTAGTTGGTATTGATACTATTCATGCAACTGTCCCTCATGGTGAGAACTAAAATGAAGTGGGGACATGCCGGTTACGAACCGGGTGCAGAGGACGGCCTCATGCCTCTGAGCGCACCGTTCGCCACTCAACCTACTGCAAGCTCACCCTAGCGCGGTTGAGTTAATGCGAGATTGACATAAGGGTCACAATAAAACTGACGCGAGACGGTTGCGTTAATGAACGCGTAACGTGCCGATCCGGCGGCGTGCACGGCCAATTGCAAATGCGAAGGTGTTCGTTGCAGCCGACGGAGGCCACAATGTTGAACATCGCGGGCGGATCCGCGGCGACAGCGGCGGCTG
>JBPCWB010000089.1:0-10352 GCA_051009955.1 Hyphomicrobiaceae bacterium
GCGACAAGATCATTCAGGTGGTCAAGGAAGGCGGGCAGTGCTTCAAGGAAGAGGTCTCGCCCTATGGCGGCAAGGTTGGCAAGCGCGAGCCGGTGGCCTGCACCACGAAGTGCGACACCCTGGTCAAGAAGTGAACAGGCTCAGAAACCTTGCACTGGGAACGGAGACCTTTGCCTCAATCTCGAGCGCGTCAGGCCGAATTGGAAGCACTCTGACGCGCTGCAAAAGCACAAGCCGGCGGGACCATCAGGAACCGCCGGCTCGAAAGTCAAGGCGTGCGCTGGCAATCGTTACGCGGCAGACGACGACCCGGCATCTCACGTCGCCAGCGCCTCAAGTTCCTTGACGATTGCAGCGCCCATCTCGTTGGTGCCGACCTCGCGCATATTCGGCTGCATGATGTCCGGCGTCCGATAGCCCTGCGCAAGGACATTGGAGATGGCCTTGTCGATGAGGTCGGCCTCCTCGATCAGCCCAAACGAATAACGCAGCGACATGCCAAACGATGCAATGGTTGCGATCGGGTTGGCCTTGTTCTGTCCGGCGATGTCAGGGGCCGAGCCGTGCACAGGCTCGTAGAGCGCCTTCGGACGCCCGGTAGTGGGATCGTTCACGCCGAGCGAAGCAGACGGCAACATCCCGAGAGATCCCGTCAGCATTGCGGCTGCGTCCGATAGCATGTCGCCAAACAGATTGTCACAAATCAGCACGTCGAACTGCTTGGGATTACGCACGAGCTGCATGACGCAGTTGTCGGCAAGGATGTGGTGCAGCTCAACATCTGGCGAATAGGTTTTGTGCAACTCGGTCACGACTTCGTTCCAAAGCACCCCAGTCATCATGACATTGTGCTTTTCGGCCGAATGGACTTTGTTGTTTCGTTTGCGGGCGAGATCAAATCCGACCTTCGCGAGCCGTTCGATCTCGCTGGTGGTGTAGAGCGTCGTGTCGACCGCCCGCCTTTCTCCGTTCTGCAGCGTCACGACCTCCTTCGGCTCGCCGAAGTAGGTTCCGCCGGTCAGTTCCCGCAAAATGAGAATGTCGAGGCCTTCGACTAACTCGCGGCGCAGCGACGAGGCCTCCGCCAGTGCCGGATAGCAAATCGCCGGCCGCAGGTTGGCGAACAGGTCCATCTCCTTACGCAATCGCAGCAGTCCCGCTTCCGGCCTGAGATCGAAGCCGACGTCATCCCACTTGGGCCCGCCGACCGATCCAAATATGATGGCGTCGGCCGCCTGGGCGTTGGCCATGGCGGCGTCGGTGAGCGGGACGCCATGGGCGTCGAGCGACGCACCACCGACCAGATCCGATGACGTTTCGAACCGTGCCCGATTGGATTTGCCATTGAAGAATGCAAGGACGCGCTCAACTTCGGCCATGGCCTCAACGCCAATTCCATCCCCGGGCATTAGTAGCAGATTGTGTGTCGTCATCGTTTCAGGACCCTTGTCGTACGTGTTTTGCGCATTCGGTTGATCTGACGTCCGGTGCTATCGCGCTCCCGCAATTCCGGCAAGCATCTACGGAATAATCAGCAGGAGCGCGTGAGGTGCCCGCAAGTCACAGCATCGCGTCAAGCTGCGCGAAAGTGCGGCTCGGCTGCAGCTATTCCAGTATCCGCTTTTCCTTGACCCGGCCGTCACCGTCCAGTGCATAGATGATCGGAACGCCGGTCGCGATCTCAACCTTGACGATTTCATCGGCCGAGAGGCCGTCCAGGCGCATGACCAACGACCGCAATGAATTGCCATGAGCTGCGACAAGAACAGCCTTGCCCGCATTGAGTTCCGGCACGATGTCGGAGTCGTAGTAGGGCAGCGTACGTTCCGCCGTGTCCTTGAGGCTTTCACCGTCCGGCGGCGGTGTATCGAAGCTGCGCCGCCAGATATGGACCTGCTCCTCACCCCACTTGGCGCGGGCGTCGTCCTTGTTCAGCCCGGACAGGCCGCCGTAGTCGCGCTCATTCAGTGCGACATCCTTCTTCGTCTCAAGATCAGTCTGCCCGAGTTCGTCGAGCATGATGTCAAGCGTTCTCTGTGCCCGCACAAGCAGACTTGTGAAGGCGATATCGAATGAAATCCCTTCCGCCTTCAACAACCGGCCGGCCTTGTGAGCTTCGGCGACGCCCGCCTCAGTGAGGTCCGGATCCTTCCAGCCGGTGAACAAATTCTTGGCGTTCCATTCACTTTGGCCATGACGAACGAGCACCAGCGTACTTGGTTTCATGCGATCTTCTCCCGGGGTGTCTTGGGCTGGAACCGATGTTGCCGGCTACAGACCTAACACATCGATCATCGAGTAGAGACCGGGCGCTTTGTCTCTTGCCCAAAGCGCAGCCTTGACGCCGCCGCGTGCGAAGATCCGGCGATCGGTGGCACGATGCGTGATCTCGATGCGCTCATCGTCGGCAGCAAAGATGACGGAGTGCTCACCCGCGACATTGCCACCCCTGAGCGATGCAAAGCCGATATCACCTCGCTGCCGCTCGCCGGTGATGCCGTCACGGACACGCACACTGCGATCCTTCAAGGCAATCTTGCGGCCTTCGGCAGCCGCCTGCCCGAGCATCAATGCCGTGCCGGACGGGGCGTCAACTTTGTGGCGGTGATGCATTTCGACGACCTCGATATCGAAGTCTTCGTCGAGGGCTGCCGCAACCTTGCGAGTCAATTCGGTGAGGAGATTGACGCCTAGGCTCATGTTGCCGGCTTTGACAACCGTCGCGCGTGTGGCCGCGGTCCGGATCTCAGCCTCATCTTCTTCGGACAGGCCGGTCGTGCCCAGAACGTGAACAATGCCCGCGTCTGCCGCGTGGCGCGCGAAGGAGACGCTTGCAGCGGGAACCGTAAAATCGAGAATGGCATCGGCTTTTGCGATCAGTGCGGGAAGGTCGGAGGTGACGGCAATTCCGAGGTTCTCAAGCCCGGCGACTGCACCAACATCCTTGCCGACGCTCGGCGCACCATCGGGCTCCAGACCGCCGATTACATGACATCCGCTTGTAGCGGTGACGGTGCGCACCAGTTCCTGCCCCATGCGGCCGGCCACGCCCATGACCGCAATCGCCATGTCAGTCATATTGGATTCCTTCCCTAGTCACTGAGAGCCTCTCCGGCCCGACCAATCCAGCCTAACGCGCTTGATCAATCATCTCGCACGCGCCGTGTGGCGGTCGATCGCTTCGACGATCATACGACGGGCGGTATCGGCATGTCCCCATTCTTTGATCTTCACCCATTTGTCGGGTTCCAGATCCTTGTAGTGTTGGAAGAAGTGCTCAATCTGCTGCAGCGTAATGCTGGGCAGGTCGGTGTAAGTTTCGATTTTCTCGTAGCGGCGCGTCGTCGTTGCGCTTGGAACCGCGATGATCTTTTCGTCCCCGCCACCGTCATCTTCCATGATCAGCACGCCGACCGGCCGGCACGGGATAACCGCACCGGGAACGATTGCGCGCGTGTTGCAGACCAGTACATCGATCGGATCGCCGTCTTCCGACAGCGTGTGCGGCACGAAGCCGTAGTTTCCCGGATAACGCATCGGCGTGTAGAGGAAGCGGTCCACGAAAAGTGTGCCGGAGGCTTTGTCGAGTTCATATTTGATCGGCTCACCGCCGACCGGGACTTCGATGATGACGTTGATTTCGACGGGCGGGTTCAGTCCGCTGCTAATGGCATCAATGCGCACGACAGATCCTCCTAGTGCGGCGTGCGCTCAGCGGTCGATCAGCATCGGGCCGACAGCGCAACGCATCTTCGGCACTGCAATTGCAATCGATCGGGGCGCCCGTGCGCTGACGGACGGCATTCCACTTGCGATCACAACATTAGATGCCGGGAGGTCTAGTCATTCCAGGCAAACGCTATTTTTTCAAGCTTGGCACCACCCAGACTTTCGTAGGCCGTGGTCACCGGTCGGCCACCGCGCCGCCAGTAAAAAGTATGGGCATTGGTGTTGGTCTTCAACGCCCACACGATCAAGCCGCGATAGCTTTTTTGATCGAGCCTGTAACGGCAGGCCTCAAACAGATGTTCGCCGAGCCCCAGGCCCTGATAGTCCGGCAGCAAGTAGAGTTCGTAAATCTCCCCGCGATACGGGCCGCGGCTGCGAGACGTGCCACACGTGGCGTATCCGATGCTCTCGCCTTCGAAATCAAGCATCAGCGTCACGTCGCGTGACCGCAAAGCGTTGCGCCACCATACGGGCCCACGCCGACGGATCATGTTTGACAGATGAACGTGTGGAATAATTCCCGTATAAGTATGTTGCCAGCAATCACGGAACAGATCGGCGAGCTGCCGGGTGTCCCGGTTCTTGGCGTCGCGTACCACAATCTGTGACTCGGCACTAAGCATGCTATCAACTATAACGCGAATTGAGTATTTGCCTAGATCGCACTTCAAGAATATCGATATTTGCGCCGGCATCAACCTAATCTATAGCAAACAAATCACAGAAATGTATAGGGCTGGCGGGCACCCCAAGGTCGAATATCGATCATTCAGAACGCCGGATGTTCACGTCACCACATGCAAAAAAATGGGCCGGAGCCTCAAAGCGACCAGTCATCCAGTGACTGTGCCGCAGGAGGCTTCGACCCAATTTGCAGTGCCCTGTAGGAGCGTGACGCGCGGGATGCGCTAGTCCGCTTTCTTGAGCTGCTCAAATGATTTCGCCGCTGCCGCATTCATCGTCTCGAACGTCTGCTTGGCAACTTTAGACGAAAGCTCGAACAGTTCCTTGGTCTGCGAGCTTGCAGCAGCCGTTTGCTGTTGCAGGAAATCAGCCTGCAGGCGAGCGGCTTCAGGCAGGGTCTTGGCGCGCGACATCGCCTGCGCGGCATCGAACAGGGCCTCGGTGTTCGCCGTTGCGTTGTTCATCACCTTCTCGCCGATGGCCTTGGTGCCGGCGTGGGCTGCGAGCATGGCTTCTTCGACCGACTTGACGTTTTCTTGTGCGACGGTGTTGACCTTCTGATACAGCTCACGGCTCTTCGTGACGCTGTCTTCCGCCATTGACTGGAAGTTCTCAGGAATGCGTGCGTCCTTCGCAACGTTAAACATTTCCTGCGCCTGGCGCGTGAATTGATCGTTCATTTCTCATCTCCGGTTTGGACTGCGTTTCATTCGTTCGGCGCTGGGAGAAGCTGCCGAGGAGGTGTGTGTTTCAGAGTGCTGGACCGATCTTCAGCCGGATGCCGCTCGATCTCAGTACGCTCAATATAGGGGATAGATTTTGCATTGCAACAGAAAAATTATTGCGATGCGAAAAAAACTTTAGCGTATCTCGTGCGCGGTTACCTATTAGGTCAAAAGACATTGAAAACAAAGGATAAAATGGATATTGTTGCAGCGCACCAATTGCGCCGGCCCCACTGCCACTCATGTCAATTGATAGAACAATGACTCATAGGCGGCTGCGCGCTGATCAAAAATGATGTCGGACGGTCGTAGCGGTCTGGCCAGGGCGAGGCCATCCATTGTGCGGCAGCGAGACAGTGCGACATAAGTCTGACCATGCGCAAAAGTTCCGCGACCAAGATCGACATAGATGCTGTCCAGCGTCAGTCCCTGGCTTTTGTGAATGGTTAACGCCCACGCCAATCGCAGAGGAAACTGCTTGAACGTGCCGGCCACAGTCTCGACGATTTTGTCCTCGGCCTGATCGAAGGCGTACTTGCGGTTTTCCCAGGACGCCGGCTCGACTTCGTATTCGCGCCGGCCGATCGTGATCCAGATTCTCTCTTCGTCCAGTTTTGAGATCTCGGCAATCGTGCCATTGACCCAGCGTCGATCCGGATCATTGCGAAGAAGGATCACCTTGGCGCCGGTTTTGAGAGTCAAGGAAGCGTCCGTCGGTTGTGAATTCGCATTGAAGTCACCGATGATACCTGCTTCAAAAGTAAATTCCGCGCCTGGCAGCGCATCGAGATAGGCGCGATTGATGCGATTGGCGGCCGCGTTGGTCGGGGTCAGGATGACGTAATCCTGACCTTCGGACAACGTCCGTATGGGGTGGACCCGCTTATTCAGCACTGCAAGCTCGGTTTCATCCGCCTCGCCGGTGCGGATTGCATTCAAAACGCGGATCAGGCCTTCGTCGGTTTGGCGGAAGACCCGCTCGAGTTCCAGATGGAGCGTGCCTGGCCCCTCCATGAGCGCACTGGCACTGAAAAAGAACGGTCCGCCATGGGCGTCCTCCAGCAGTGCCTGCTCTTCACCGCGTACGACCGGCGGCAATTGATGCAGGTCGCCGAACAGCACAAGACGCAGCCCCCCAAACGGTTCCCGTGCCCTGCCGCGATTGACCCGCAGGGCCTGATCGATCGCCCACATCAGATCAGAGCGGACCATCGACACTTCGTCGATGATCAGATAGTCGAGCTTGCGCATGATGCGGCCGTTGCGGCTGCGCCGGATATCTTCCGGCCCGATCAAGCGTGGCGGAAAGCCAAAGAACGAGTGGATCGTCTGCCCGCCGACATTGACGGCGGCGAGACCGGTCGGCGCGAGAACCACGGCCTGTTCGCCGAGAAATTCGCGCAGCACGCGCAGGAGCGTTGACTTGCCGGTGCCTGCACGACCGGTCACGAAGAGGTGGCCCTCGCCCTCGCGAACAAAATCGACCGCTGCCTGGTACTCAGCCGTCGGGGTGATATCGGACGGCCAGTCGATCATGATTGAATCGGTTTCCGGTTGGCCAAGGCATAGCCTGTTTAGCGAATAATGACGCCGCGTTCCATTCAACTCCGGCAGAAACCCGTCCCTCTACCGTCCCACGCATGTTTGCGCGTGCGCGCTATGCGGCCGATTGCCGTGCGCGTTCGCGTTTCTTGCGTTCGTTCGGGTCTAACCAGCGCTTCCTCAGGCGGATGGTCTTGGGCGTGATCTCAACCAATTCATCGTCCTGGATGTACGACAGCGCGCGCTCCAGGGGCATCTTCATCGGCGGTGACAGATTGATGTTTTCGTCCTTACCGGCGGCACGAATATTGGTCAGCTTCTTGGCTTTGAGCACATTGACCTCGAGATCGTTTTCGCGCGTGTGCTGGCCGACGATCATGCCCTGGTAGACCTTGGCCTGCGGCTCCACCATCAGCGGGCCGCGGTCCTCCAGGTTGAACAAGGCGTAGGCGACCGCCTCACCATCCGAATTGGAGATCAGCACGCCATTGCGCCGGCCAGGAATTTCTCCGCGGTGCGGAATGTAATCGTGAAACAGTCGGTTCATGACGGCAGTACCGCGGGTGTCGGTCAGCAGTTCGCCCTGATACCCGATCAATCCACGAGTCGGGACATGGAAGACAAGCCGCTGGCGACCACCGCCCGAGGGTCGCATTTCCAGCAGATCACCCTTGCGCTCTGCCAGTTTTTGGACAACCGCGCCGCTGTGCTCTTCGTCGACGTCAATAATCACTTCCTCGACCGGCTCAAGCAATTCCCCGGACGCAGCATTGTGTTTCAAGACAACCTGAGGCCGCGAAACAGTCAGCTCAAAGCCTTCTCGGCGCATGGTTTCAATAAGAATCCCGAGTTGCAATTCACCACGACCCGCAACGTCGAAAGCGTCCTTGTCTCCGGTTTCGCTGATGTGAATAGCGATATTGCGTTCGGCTTCCTTGAGCAGGCGCTCGCGTATGACCCGGCTTTGGACTTTGTCACCGTCGCGCCCCGCCAATGGACCATCATTGATCCGAAACGTCATCGACAGGGTCGGCGGATCAACTGGCTGCGCCGCAATCGGCGTCTCGACGATCGGGTCGCACAGCGTATCGGCCACGGTAGCTTCGGTGATCCCCGAAATCGCAATAATATCGCCGGCTTGTCCGACGTCGATTGGCTGACGTTCGAGACCACGAAACCCAAGCACCTTGCTCACGCGCGCGGTTTCGATCACGCTGCCATCATGGCGTAAGGCTTTGATTGACTGATTGGCCCTGATGGCGCCAGAGGTGATGCGTCCAGTCAGAATGCGACCCAGAAAGGGGTCGACTTCCAACGTCGTCGCCAGCATCGCGAACGGGCCATCTTGCACCGTCGGCGCCGGCACGTGGTCCAGAACCAGATCGAACAGTGCCGACATGTCCGTCGTTGGTTTGGCTGGGTCCGGTGACATCCAACCGTCGCGTCCGGAACCGTACAACGTCGGGAATTCGAGCTGCTCATCGTTGGCATCGAGATTGGCGAACAGATCGAAGACTTCATTGAGAACGTCTTCATGGCGCTCGTCCGGCCGGTCGATCTTGTTGATCGCCACGATGGGGCGTAGGCCGCGCTTGAGCGCCTTTGAAACGACGAACTTGGTCTGCGGCAGCGGTCCCTCGGAGGCATCGACGAGCACAATAGCGCCGTCAACCATATTGAGAATGCGCTCGACTTCACCGCCGAAGTCGGCGTGTCCCGGCGTATCAACGATGTTGATCCGGGTGTCGTTCCAAACCAGCGAGGTGCACTTGGCGAGGATTGTAATGCCACGCTCGCGTTCCAGGTCGTTGGAGTCCATCGCTCGCTCGGCGACCTGTTGATTGTCGCGAAACACGCCGGATTGCCTGAGCAGGCCATCGATCAACGTCGTCTTGCCGTGGTCGACGTGGGCGATAATCGCGATATTGCGCAGATTCATGAGGGGTCTTTTCAGCCTTGTTGCGCTGCAAAATTCGAGGCGGCGTAGCACACCACACACGCAATCACCAGTTAATCCGTTCGCAATCTTGCGGTTCGCAGCAAACCCGCAAGGTGTCGGCAGGGGCCGAAGAAGTGTGCCGGTCGGCTTCCAACCGATATGACCGGATGCAAACGTCCCGGTCCGATGAATCTGCAGTTACTGCGCTTGTGGCGCCTCGGCGACCGTTGCGCGCGCGCGCGCCGCCAACCGCTCGCTATCTGATTTGAGCTGGCCACAGGCCGCTAGAATGTCCCGGCCACGGGGCGTCCTGACCGGGCTCGCATAGCCGGCACGATTAACGATCTCAGCAAATTTCTCGATCTGTTCCCAATCGGAACACTCATAGCGCGTGCCGGGCCAGGGGTTGAAAGGAATGAGGTTGATTTTCGCGGGGATGCCTGCGAGCAAGCGCACGAGAGTTCGTGCCTCGGCCAATGAATCATTCACGTCTTTGAGCATGACGTATTCGAACGTGATTCGTCGCGCATTGGACAACCCCGGATAGTCTCGGCATGCCTGCAACAGGTCCGCGATGGGCCACTTTGCGTTGATCGGCACCAGTTCGTTGCGCAGATCATCGCGCGTTGCGTGCAGGGAGATCGCCAGCATGGTTCCGGCGTCTCGACCCCAGCGGCCGATCTGCGGGACGACTCCGGACGTCGACAAAGTGATGCGGCGCTTCGATAGCGACAGACCGGTGTTGTCCGACGCGATTGCCATGGCATCCCGAACGTTATCGAAGTTGTACAGAGGTTCGCCCATGCCCATCAGAACAATGTTGGTGATCTTGCGTTCACCCTGCGGTATCAGGCGGCCGTCGTTCGGGGACGTGGCACCCGGCCAGTCCCCCACGCGGTCGCGCGCGACGAGGATCTGAGCGACGATTTCGGCGGCTGTTAAGTTTCGCACCAGACGCTGCGTTCCGGTGTGACAGAACGAGCAGTTGAGCGTGCAGCCGACCTGGCTCGATACGCACAATGTTCCGCGGTCAATTTCCGGAATGTAGACCGCCTCGACTTCCGGCGCGCGGCGGTCCGTCGCCTGCTTGTCCAGGCGCAGCAGCCACTTTGTCGTACCGTCCTGCGAGACCTGTTCGGTCACGATTTGCGGGCGTGCGATGCTGAAGTGCCCGGCGAGATCGGCACGGAGAGTCTTGGAGATGTCGGTCATCTCGTCGAATGACTGCGCGCCCCTGACGTAGATCCAGTTCCAAAGCTGGCTGCGGCGCATGCGACACTGCCTGGCCGGGACACCGGCGGTGCCAAGGACCGACTCGACATCGTCCGGTTTGTGGCCGACGAGGCTCGGCAGCGCCGGGGCGTCCGCGATAATACCAAAGGTCGGGTCGGACAGTGGAGAAGTCATTGCGCTCACTTGTCGGCCGCTTTGTCGGATCGGCCCGGCGATGCACCGTGCCGACGGTTTGGCCCGCACGATGACGTTAGTCGAAAAATGACGGGCGCCCAAGGGCGCCCGTCGAACCATCAATGATGATCAGCCAGGATCGTTCTACTTGGCCTTTGTCTTGTTATCCGTCTTCGCCGCAGCTGCCGCCTTGGCTTGCTCGGGCTTGCGCGCAACGATGTCGGTGGGCAGGCCACGCAGGGTCGCGATGGCATATTGCAACTGCTTGTCCTTGTCCTTCTCGCGCGGGACGAATGCAGCCGAACCGGATTTCTCTTTGCCATCCT
>JBPCWB010000090.1:0-5492 GCA_051009955.1 Hyphomicrobiaceae bacterium
GAGCAGGGCAACGACACCACTGTTGTCGGAGCGGAACATGACCATGTCCGTCTCCAAAACCGTGACTCTTCTGAGATCGCCATCGAACTCTCGCGACCATCCCGCGACATACCAGGCATTGCGAATATAATCCAACGTGCTGACTCCTATCTTAGCCCGTCTTCGCCAACCGCGTCACCGGCTTTCAGACCGCCGACGCGAGGCAACGGGCGACCTGAGTCGGTCACCGCGATGGCAACCAGAATCTCGTTGGCGTGGGGCGCATCGTTGATGCTGACCTCCATGCCGTCAAAGTGCGACCGCACATAGGCAGCATCTTTGTGACCAAGTGGGATGTCGAGTTGCTGACCCGGCCCGCCGCGTTTTTTCGACGACGGGACAAGCGCCGCACCTTTTTCCACTTCGGATCGCAATGGCTTTCCCATCTGCGGATGAAGAATGGCAGCGGCATGCTCCAGCTCGCCGTTTTCTCCAACCAGCGCGGCTTTGCCATAGCTTTCCGCATCGGCTGGCTGGATGCCAAGTGCCTCGACGCAGCGCCGGCCCAGCAAACCGCCCAGTTCTTCGCCGATCTCCATGAGTAATGCGAGGTCTTCCTGATAGCGTCCCGCATAAGGATTCTCGATGACGGCGGCACAGGCGGCCTTGCGTGTTGGAGGAGCGATCGTCTGGTCCATTTCCAGGTGAATTTCCTCCACGACAGTAACGATCTTTCGAATCTTGGCCTTTGTCATCGTCGTGCTACTCTCCTTTTTTCCGGGCTGGCGGCCATCTGCGAGACTCACCAGGACATCGACGTCCTTTCCAATCCGGCAGAACCCGTCCGCCTGCGAAACGTGCTTGGCCGCTCGCACGTCGCTGACCGGCCCTGCAGCGACAGATAGGCTGCAATGATCTGTCGCTTCCAAATCATGCGTTTGGCAACGCGGCGACCACGATCAAGAGCGGCATCAAGTTCTCCGCTAGGCAACTCCTCGACATCAATGGTCACCAGCCGGTCGCCAAGATCGCTGTCGGGCGCCAGGTGGCAGGCAGGCGCGCGCTTTATTCGAGGCGAGCCCGAAACATCAACGGCGTTCGCGATGAGCGTGGCCGCAACGTCTGCCGCCGCGGCGTTGGACGCCAAAACAGTGACGGCATCGGCAATTCCAAGCGAATGACTGCGCCCACGCCATCCGCTGGTCGCGATCCCACCCACGCCGTCGTCGTCAACAAGGCGCACTTTCGCGGGCACGCGTCCGGTATCGGGATTGCTGCAAACCGCGATGTCGAACGTTGCGCCCTTCGCGAGCATCAATGCGATGTCACCACCGTTATTGACGTAAGCCCGCCTGAGCGTGCGACCGCACAAAAGTGCATCAAGAACAAAGTCGGCAACGGCACCAGCGACGGCAATCATGGGAGTGACAAATGTGTCTGCCGCGTGCGCTTGCGCGTGGGCCTGCATGTGCCGCGCAATTTCGCCGGTCGCCGCCGGAGCATCTGATGTGGTCGGGCGTCTCAACAAGTGCAGTTCACTCGCCAACGTTACCAGAACGTCCTGGAAATACGCGGTGGCCTGCCGGTAGGCACGATCGACTTCGTCAGCGGAACCATCCGCGCCAATGATTAAGTCAATAGGGCCATGCTGCAGGTGCAGTCGGTTGCCGTCTGGCAACAAACGGGCCAGCGGTCCATCATCGTGGAGGGCCATTATCCGTCGTCCCACCTGGAACTGGTAAGTCGCGAGCGCCAGTTGTAATTGTCCGTACTTGTCGGCCATGGATTATTGGACTCCATGTCCACCTGGCGCTGCCCCTTCAAGATGTGATCATTCTGGCGGCCGGTTTTGCCCACCATTGCCTCGTCCAACGACATGACATGGTCCATGTGCCCGCCCAGCATCGCATAGTCTTCGCGTCGCATCGTGAACTCGATGGGCGCAACGAGGGCCGGTGTCGGAACATAACCGAAAGAGGACTCCGGCATGCGCGTGACATCCACCATGACGGTGATGCCGCCGCCCGGCCAGGTATAGACCGGCGCGCCGCCGCACGTGACGAATGTCAACATCTGCTTGACGGAGCGCGTGAGTTTGACGGGATTTTCGGTGACGCCGGCCCGCAGCGAACCGCCGGCGCCTCCCATGAACAAGACCGAGCACACTGCCGGTTCGCAGTTTTCTGAAATGCGGTCGAGCGATGGGCGCAATTGGTCCGGAATGTCCTGTTGGGTTGGACTGAGAGATTCGTCGAGTTCGAAGTAGGCGAACTGTTCGCCGGTCGTTGACACCATCAGCAATGACTGGCCCGGCGTCGCGACCTTGGCATTGAAGTCGCCGAGGATCATCAATGGGTCGGTCAGGTCCGTTCCGCCCCAGCCGGTGCCGGGCTGTGCCACTTGAAAATACCGTCCGGGCGTTGAGCGTCGGCCCTTGATCTTGATCCCGGTGGGCGCCCAGCCAATCACTTTTCCGGCCTGATGTTCCGACATCACGCCGGTGATGTGATCGTCAACGACGACGACTTCGTCAACCAGGCCCTTCCATTGCGACGCGAACATGCCGATTGTCGCTGAGCCGCAACCGACCCGCATGCGCTCTTCTTTGACATCATTGATAATTGGCGGTTTGCCGGCCTGGACTGTCAGATCAGCACCGTCATCTACGCTCATTTCCACGGCCTCGCCGTTGCACAGTGACAGAAGTGCTGCGCACGTGACACGACCTTCCTTCTTGCTGCCACCGGTTAGATGGTGGACACCGCCGAGGGACAGCATCTGGGAACCATATTCGCCGGTAGTGACATGTCCGATGGGCTCGCCGTCGACCCGCACAAGGTTTTCTTCGGGTCCGATGTGGCGATCCGTGTCGATCTTCACCTTGGCGCCGCAGTAGCTGAAGATACCTTCGGTGACCACCGTGATCATGTCGACGCCATCGACCTGGCCGGAAACGATGAACGGCGCAGGCTTGTAATCTGGATACGTCGTGCCGGCTCCCACCGCCGTTATGAATGTCGTGTCGGCCGAAACCAGGTCACCATCCCAGTCCTGCCCCTCATCCAGAAACTTGACGACCTCGCCACCTTCATCGATACGGCGACGGACGATCGTGAGAGGGTCAACACGGACCAACTGGCCGGCTTCGTTAGCATAGCGATCGCAGGCACCGGCTTTGCCGTCAGCGATATAGCACATCACCGGACAGGCATCGCAGCGGATCTTGTCGCGAACCGATGTCGCCTCACTCATGGCACTCTCCATTTCCCGCCGCCTCGTTAAGGGCGCGAAAGACCTTGTCAGGCGTGGCCGGCAGATCGCAGACTTCAACGCCTGTTGCATGACGGATGGCGTTGACGATGGCCGCCGCCGTCGGAATGAGGACGTGCTCACCAAGGCCCTTCGCGCCATAGGGACCTTCACCGTCCTCCACTTCGACAATGATGGACTCGATGGGCGGGACATCGCCGATTGTCGGAATGAGATAGTCGTGAAGATTTTCCGTGCGGCCCGGTTGATAGTCTTCCATCAGCGCCAGTCCAATGCCCTGCGCGATGCCACCTTCGATCTGACCTTCAACGAGCATGGGATTGATGGCACGGCCAACGTCATGGGCGGCTGTAATGCGCTCGAGTTTCACCGTCCCAAGTGTCGTATCAACGGACAGTTCGGCAATTTGAGCACCGTAGCCGTAGACGGCGTACGGTAGGCCCTGACCGTTTTTGTCGAGGGGGCTGGTTGGCGGATCGTAGGTTTCCTCGGCCATGAAGACATAGCCGAGTTCATTTTCTTCAATTGTTGCAAGTTCGATGCGCGCGCTGCCGGCTGCATCTTCTAGATGGATCTCGCCGTCGCCAATGGCGATCTTTGCGGATTGACCAACGTTGGCGTGGCGAAGAATGTTGCGGCGAAGCGCACTCGCGGCCAAAAGGACCGCCTTGCCGCTGACAATTGTCTGGCGCGAAGCCGATGTCTTGCCGGCGTCCGGTGTTAGCGCAGTGTCACTGCTGATGAGTTCAATGATGTCAAGCGGCACGCCCATCGCACAGGCTGCAATCTGCGTGATGATGGTGCTTGAGCCCTGGCCAATATCGGTGGCGCCCTGGTGCAGAATGACCCTGCCGGCTTTGGTAATGCCCATGCGCATGGTCGACGGATTGGGCAGCGAGGTATTGCCGCAACCATACCAGCAGCTCGCGATGCCAACTCCTCTGCGATTGCGGCTGGCTTTGTTACGGGCGTTGAACGTAGTCGCACGGTCAAGCGCCGCGCTCCATCGCGGTCCCAAAGCCTCAAGGCATTGTTTGATGCCCACTCCTTTGTCGAAGACCTGACCGGTTACGGTCGGCATGCCATTGTCGAGCGCATTGTTTAGCCGAAACGCGAGGCGATCCTGCCCGACGGCATCAGCCAATTTGTCGAAGGCCAGTTCCTGCGCGACGGCCGACTGTGGGACGCCGAACCCCCGGAAGGCTCCGGCCGGTGGAGCGTTGGTGTGGACGGCCAGACTTCGCGCGCGGTAGTTTGGAACATAGTACGGTCCCGACGCATGCACTGGGACCCGGTTTGCGACCGTAGGCCCCCAGCTTGCATAGGCCCCGGTGTCAAACGTTGCGGTAAAGTCGAAACTGGTAAGCTTGCCCTCGGCATCACAGCCGGCCTTGACCTCGATCTCGGACGGATGCCGCTTGGTTGTCGACTGCATCGATTCCGTGCGCGTGTAAACAAGGGCGGCGGGACGACCGAGTTTGATCGCAGCCAGCGCGATGTAGGGCTGTAGCGAAAGATCGAGCTTTGAGCCGAAGCCACCACCGCAAGCGGTCGGCACAATTCTGACTTGCCCGGGCTCCAGGGCGAAAATCGATTCCAATTCCTCTCGGTCCATGTGCGGCGCTTGCGTACACGCCCGAATGATTAGCTGTCCATCAATGAACTCGGCATAGCCCGCCTCCGGCTCGATATAGGCATGCTCGATGGCCGGCGTGGTCGTCCGCACGGTCGCCCGATACCTGTCATCTTTGAGTGCAGCTTCGGCCTCGCCTCGTTGAACCAACCCGCGCACAAGAATATTTTTCTCGCGTCCCTCGTGCAGGCAAGGAGCAGAGGGACTCATCGCGGCTGCAGGAGTCAGCGCGTGCTCAAGCACCTCCCACGTGACCGGGAACCCAGTTTCCTCCAAGTGTCGAATTGCTTCCGGTTCGCCGACGACAGCCGCGATGGCTTCACCGCGAAAACGTGCCCGGCCTTCCGCGAATACGGGTTGATCCGCAAAGGGCGGGATGACGCCAAAGCAATTGCGCCCCGGGATGTCGGAAGCTTGGAACACGGCAAGAATGCCTGCGGTTTCAGACACGAACCGATTGAGGTCCCCGAATGTGAACCGGGCGTGATGGTGCGGACTGCGGATGACACGGACGAGCAGTGCGTCTTTCGGAATATCATCGGCACCAAACTGAAGGACACCATTGACTTTGACTGCAGCGTCGACGTGGTGTGTCCGGGAGCCGACGATA
>JBPCWB010000091.1:0-2696 GCA_051009955.1 Hyphomicrobiaceae bacterium
GGCTTCTTCAGGCCTGCAAAAGCCATCTTGCCGCGCTTGATGAATTTTCGCGGGGATTCCAGGTATTTGTCGAGGTTCGCATCATCCCACACCAGGCCACCCTCCTCAGCCATTTTCTTGAGCGATTTGGAGTATTTGTAGCCTTCAATGGCGCCGGCCTTGCGACCAACGATGCCGACGAGATGCGGACCAACTCTGTTCTTTTCTTTGTTGTAGAGGTGACATGCTTTGCATTTCTTGAAGACGGCCTCGCCAGCGGCCACGGCCGCCTCGTCTGCAACACCCGCCGTCCCCGTGCCCATCAAGATTACTGCCGCGATGCCACTCACCCGAAATTTCATCTGCATTCACTCCTCAAGTTGCGACCCCGATCGTCTGTCATCTCCAGATCTCTGCGGCAAAACTATGCCATTGTAACGTTTAGCGAAAGGTGTCGGCTCGTCGCTGCAATTACCAACTTTTGGCTAACAGCACTCCGGCAAGTATCGCGCTCGGCGCGCTTGAGCCAACCGGCTCGGGTCACTATCCGCTTGCCGTCCGTGTCGGCGATGAGCGCCTCGACAAGCGCCACCGGAGACCAATCACTTGAGCAGCATCCTACATTGATCATCAAACTGATCAAACTAAACCGCCGCGGAATTGGCATCGATTGTCGCAGCCGTTGCCTGGCCGGCGTCGGCTTTGAACACGACGCTTGCTCGTAGTCCGCCTTCTGCGGACTCGGAAAGTTCGAGTTGAGCGCCGTGGTGATTTGCAATTTCCTGTACAATTGCCAATCCCAATCCCGTACCGGCGCGCGATGATCCATCGAGTCGACCGAACCGCTCGACGGCCCTGCCGCGTTGCGCATCGGCTATGCCGGGCCCATTGTCTTCGACGACGACACGTGCCTCACCGCCTACATGCGCTGTCACCACGCGTATCCGACTGCCGCGCGGGCAATGATTGATTGCATTTTCAATGAGGTTCTTGACGGCCTCGGACAGCAACAGCGATTCGCCGTTGACCGTGATCGAACCGCCCATCGCCTCGAATTCCAACTCGTGACCCTGCTGAACGGCGCGCGGCGCCAGCTCCCGCGCAACTGAACGTGCCATTTCAGTAAGATCGACAGCCGGTGCTTGGCGCATATCGAATTCCTGACCGTCGAGTTGCGCCAGCATTAATAGCCGCTCGACAAGGCGTTGGCTCTCTGTCGTCGCTGCGTGCGCGGCTGTGATGGCGTCGCACAATTCACCGTCGTCAGCGTCGCGACTTGCCAGTTCGAGATTGGCTTTGGCCACCGCCAACGGCGTTCGCAATTGGTGACTGGCATTACCGGTGAATGTGCGCGTTGCGTCGAGGGCGCGATCGAGCCGTCGCATCAACAGATTGACCTCGTCGACGATCGGGACAACTTCCTCGGGAACCGGATGTGCGATGGGCCGCAGATCCGTGGATGATCGGCGGGCGAGGGCATCCTGCAAACGGCCAAGCGGACGCAGGCCCCAGCTTATGCCGAGCCAGACAATTGCCAGGGCCGCCAGAATTGTCGTTGCGATGCGCCACGCACTGGCAAACACGGTCTCGCGAATGAGACGCTGGCGGGCCCGCGTCGTCTCCGCAACATAGACTGTGAAGGCGATGGACCTTTGGCGGCCCGTAGCGGCGCCGGCCAGCGCCACGACGCGAACGTCCGAACCACGAAATGACGCATCGTAGTAGTGGGCCTGGCCAGGCTCCAGTTTCATGCCCGCTGCGAGACCGGGTAGGTCGCTGTAACCGGTGATCGGTTTCCGCGCACCATCTACCCGATAGAAAACACGATCCTGCGCCGCGGACGTCAACATATCCAGAGCGACATATGGAAGATCGACCTCGAGACGATCACCTTCACCAACAATGATGCGCTCTGAGATTGCCAGTGCCGAGCCTTGCAGCACCCGATCATAAACCGAGTCGCTCGTCGCTTTCGCCGTGGAATGGGCCTGGCTGAGAAAGACAAGCCCCAGCACGAGTAGCGGTCCGGCAAGCATGAAAATGAGGCGGGACTTGAGGGACAGATGGCGGGTGTTCACGGCTCCTCCATCATATAGCCAAGTCCGCGCAATGTCCGGATGCTCAGCCCCGCGCCGGCCAGCCGTTTGCGCAGCCGCGACACATAGAGCTCAATCGCGCCGCCGCTTAAGTCATCATTGAAATCCGAAAGACTTTCAATCAACTGCTCTTTCGAGACGACATGTCCGAGACGATTGAGAAAGGTTTCCAGCAGCGAAAGCTCGCGGCGCGGCAGCGACAGCAACTCGCCTTCAACCGTCACTGTTCGCGCAACTGTATCGAAATTCAGACGGCCGGCCTCAATCACAGCACCCAGTCGGCCGGCATTGCGACGGATCAAGGCGCGCAGGCGCGCTTCGAGTTCCTCAATATCGAAGGGCTTGGTGATGTAATCGTCGGCCCCAAGGTCCAGCCCCTTGACGCGCTGGTCGAGCGTTCCCAGCGCAGTGAGTATGATCAAAGGTGTATGATCGCTGCGTTGCCGCATGCCTTTCAGTATCTGCAAACCGTCGCCGTCTGGCAGGTTCAGATCAAGCAGAACGGCCGCATAGCTTCCAACCCGGAGAGCAGCCTCCGCCTCCTCGCTGGTTCCGATCACATCGACGGCGTAGCCTGATTTGACGAGCCCGCGTTCAACGGCCTGCGCGAGAGTGGCTGTA
>JBPCWB010000092.1:0-8696 GCA_051009955.1 Hyphomicrobiaceae bacterium
TACATCCATCCGCCGGACAGGTTCTTGCACTCAGGCCCGTTCCGAGGGACATTCCTAAGCCTCAAGTTCACGCCGGCTTTCAGTCAAATCGCAGCTCAGTTTTTCTGTCGACTGGCGCTCCGCAACAAACTTAGTAGCTTGATGTTGACGATGCCGCTGGGTGTCATGTTCTGATCCGCTTGAAACCGTCTTAATCCGGCAGATGTTCTTGGTCCCAACAGGCCATCGGCAATGCCAATGTTGTACCCTAGACGTTTCAGGATTTGTTGAGCTTCGCGTACGTCCCGTCTGTAGTTCAAGAATTGATTGCCGAATTGTCCTTGAGACGACCGATTGACGCTTGGTCGGGCCTCACTCACAATGTGCTCATCGGCACCAGAAAAGAAGCACGAATCCTTCTCCCAATTCCCTGCCTCCAGCTCCCAAGTCGTCGAGCGCCACTGCTTGTGGCCGGAAGCGCGCAACTCCTTTAGCCTGGTGTGCACAGTTCTGCCAATTCTTCCCAATTCGGCGCATCGACGTCGAAAATATGGACTCGACTTGTGAGTGAAGTCGTAACTGACCAGGGTCGGTAGGATCGCAACCGTCTCCAGGTTTTCCGCGAAGCCAGGATAATTCACCGTCACCGGCCGATACTCCGTCGCCGAGGCCGGAAGATTGATCGCCAGCATATGGACTTGCTTGGCTTCCGGTCCGAATGTCTCGGTCTGTCGCAACGCACTGAGTTTCTGTACCACACCCATGGGTGCATCGCCGATGACGAACACCGCGTCAGCCTGAGACGTCAGGACAGCCGTAATGCCGGCGGGAGGTTTCAATTGAATTCGTTCCGAGGGCGCCACACCGTGCATATGTAGGAGATTGCTGGAAACGACCCACAATGCGGTATTGTCTGGCCCCATGACCACCCGCTTGCCGTCGAGATCTTCCAAGCGACGGATGTCTTTCCGCGCGATCACGTGAACGACCTTTCGACCAATGGTCATGATGAAACGTAATCGGTTCTTGGCAATTCGAAGTCGCGGCTGTTCCGACCGCGCCGTATAAAGCAACATGTCTGATGGCACTACGCTGAGACCGGCGTTTTCTCGGCTCAATAGTCGGGCAACATTCGCAATGGGACCCGCTGTTGGCTTGACGAATGTTCCCGCCTGTTTGTCGGACGCCATGCTCGACATTTCGCGTCCCATTTGGATCAAAACTGGATCACCGGAATCAATCACCATGCCAATACAGGCGTCTGGACTATTACAAGCATCTTTTTCTTTACTGGAAGCTTGTTGGAAACTGAACATCAGCATGAACACACACATCATACATGGTATTTTATACCTCATGTATTCTACTCCACTTCGCCTCAAAAAAGAAAACAGCAAGAGTTAGCCTCGTGGCACACGTGAAAAAATCGGTGGCTTTTCAATGCTATCTCTCGCAACGCTGCACGCTTCATACTCTCATTCGCATTCATCTTGAGACTTATTGTTTCAAAACCACAATCGTCCTGACGTGGACTTCATTGTTAGGGGAATTTTGCTCAATGAGACATATTGAGAATTCAGTTCTTAATCGCCTCCAGTTCGATCTTGCCACTGAGATACTGCATCAGTTTCTTGCGTTTCGACTCAGCCGTATTAGACGATTGAACGCCGCCCTGGACAATCTCTGCAACTGCAGTTCTAAGAGTGACGGTCGTGGATTTCTTTTCACCGTCCCTGACACGCAATTCATCGGTGTATGTGGCCAAGTCTTTTCGCTCAAAAGTTAACGCCCATTTTCCCTTCTCAAGGTGGCGCAGATACCCCTTTCCATAGTCGTCGGTAATGATCCACTTTCGTTCACCGCTCTCGGCGTTGGTGGCATTGACAGTGACCCCTCGCAGCAAGACAGAGCTATCAGAATTGGTGACGGTCAGTTCGATCGTAGCTTCGGAAGCGCGTTGCACGCGTTCCACTTGTCCGGCTCCAAGATTGACGGTGACGGATTCTGTTTCACCGTCCCTGACGCTCAATTCATCGGTGTATGTGGCAAAGCCATTTCGTTCAAAAGTTAGCGTCCAGTCCCCCTTCTCGAGGTCACGCAGATACCCCTTTCCGCGGTCGTCAGTAATAATCCAGGTGCTTCTCATGGTTTGGGCACTGGTGGCTGTGACGGTGACACCTTGCAGAAACACTGAGTTATCGGAATTGGTGACGGTGACCTCAATCATGGCGTCGGATCGTTGCACGCTTGACGTCGTAAGAGCGTCCAAAGGAAATTTCTCGTTCGGCCGGAAAACTACAATATAGACGCTTTGGTTCAGCGGCTTCTGTCCAATTTTCGCGAATTCGCTTTGAAGGCCATAGTCAATCGCCAGTTGCAGATCGATATGTGGCTCGTCTTCGCCGATCGGGATCGCGACGATCCTATCGACCGGAACGCCGGCCTTGGCCAGCCCTTGCCAGACGCTTGTGATCCGCCTGGCTGAGAGCTCAAAATTTGGCACTGGCCCGCCGGGAAGGCTCGCGCGGCCGATCAATGCAACCTGCAAGCCTGGATCTTCGTCGAGTAGGGTCTTGATTTGTCGGGTTGTCGCGAAATATCCGCCTCGCAGCACGTCGCTGTCATAGTCAAACATTACGAGCTGGCGGATAGGTGATCTCTTCACCGCAGCTTTGTGACACTCGATTTCGACTACGTTCAGCGGACCGCAAACCGGACAATTGGCATCGTGGATAGCACCATCGGAACGCTTCAGCCCCCGCGAGCCGGCTATCTTTACGTAGGCTAGGCGTTGCTCATGCAAGTGGCCGATGATTTTCGACAGCGCAGCCTCTTGCGTAAGGCCAGCATCTTTTATGGCCAAGCGTCTGGCAATAAAACCACGGGCGAAGTGCTTACATTCTCGTGAGACCAGGCCACCAGGAACTGATATCGCCCGGGTCGCAAAATCTTTTGATGTTGGATCGGGAATCTGAACTCTGCCGGGGATCTTCCCGGAAATTGCCGAAATGTCATCATATTTGAGACCAGGCACACGATGGATTTCATCCTTCAGTTTCTTTTTGCTGTTCTCAATTGCTTTCTCAAGGACCGGCTGATTTTCGCTATTGGCCCCGGCATTCTTTGCTTTCGTTTGAGCAAGTGACGACCCGGCTACGGTAATCGAAATGGCAAACGCAAGCCCAACTGCGATGTGCTTCAAACTGGTCATAATCTTAATCATCCTCATTTTACCGGGGCCTTTGCGCTGCTCCCAATATTTGGCTTCCGGGCGGCGGTAGCCGTCAAAATTTCTGCTAGATCCGGAAAGCCCCAATCGAATTTGCCAAGCGCCAGGCGATGGAACCGCCCGTCGGCGTCAACCAGAACAGTCGACGGCAACCCACGTTGTCCGACTATGGCCAGATTGCTCGCTTGTTCCTTATCGAGATAGGCCGGAAAGGTCGTGCCATGCTTTTTGATGAAGCGGGCCGCCGGAGCAATGGCGCGATCGTTGCTAATTGTAATAAGACGAATGCCCTTGGCCTTGAGCTTGTCGACTATGCGATCGCGGTAGAAACGCTCGAGCTGCGGAATTTCCTCGACGCAGGGGCCGCACCAGGATGCCCAGAAATGAATGATTGTTCCTGGTCTGAGCAGCGCCCTCAGATCAGCCGACTTTGTGTTGATCCCGGCTACGACATGTTCTTTTAGTTCGGCAGTATTTTCGACCTGAACGACGGAGCCCTTGTGCGCGTGACGGTGATCATCGCCATTTTCATGCGCTGTCGCGGGGACCGGCGCGGACAATTGGCTGGTCGCTAGTTCTCCATCATTTTCGACCAGATTTCTGGACGCGGATTTCGCTTGTGTCAGATTGGATGCTTTGGTCGTCTGCTCGGCTAGCGCGTGGAATGGAGCAAGCGCAAACCCGCCGCAAATTAGGGCGAGCGCAGCGAACCACTGAAGCACCAAGTTATATGAGAGCGACATTGCCAGTCCAAGTCCTGCGCACCGCCGCAATTGTGCGCACACTAGATCGCCCTCTACTCAACATCGGTATTGCATCAAAAAATTGTGGCGGGAAACTGTTCAAATTTGGAGCCGTAGAGAGAGAGTGAAGAGAATCGCTCTCTGGATCGGCGCCTTGAAATGTGTTCTTCGAGACATTACTCATTCGCAGTATATATCGGTATTGGGTTTCCGCCCATTGATAAAAATCGAGCATTCAATTCTTGATTTCCTCTAGATCAATTTTGCCGCTAAGGTACTGCAAAAGCTTCTTTCGCTTCGACACAGCCGCCTGCCTTTTAATCGAAGACTCTGCAGCCATTCTTTTGTTCCGCTCCTTAGCCAGTCGCCGCTGAGTGTGGTGAACGGCTTTAATTGAAGCCATGTGGGCTTGCCGTTTCTGCTCCAAAATCTGTATGGATTTGTTAGCTTTCAACTCGGCTGCTTTACTGGCAACACGCTCTTGGAGGATCATCTGCTCGGCGTTACTGATGGTCTGCTGTGGTCTCACCTTTTTTGCAGGGAAATGCTGCTGTAGCCTTTTTGGTTTCGATGCCAGTTGCGCACTGGGCTCATGGAATTCGCGCTTCAGGATGGCAACGATTTCGGCGTTCTCCTGAGCAAGCTTTGCAATCGCTTCGCGTCGCGCTCGCTCGCTCTGAAGTGATGCCATCGCTTTGCGAACGGACTGCTCGGCCAACTGCCTCTTTTTTTCCTCGACCGCCAGCTTCGTTTCGGTCTGGGCGATGGTTGATTGCTTTTGCTCTAGTGCTTCACGTTTTTCTTCGTGAAATTGCGTGAGCTTGCTTGCCTTTTGGTTGGCTTGCCGCCGTGCCGTGATTTCTTGCGAAGGTCTTGCGCGCAACGCTTCGGATGGACTTTCGACAGGAAATGCCATTCGACGATCAGCCCCATCAAAGCCGACATACAGCCAGCCAGAGAGCCCGATTGCTACGGCGAGCGAGCCCAAGGTCATTCCGGCGAGAACTCTAGACGCGGTTCTTTGTGTCAATCGCGGCTGAATGTGTCGTGGCGCGACGCTGCTGAACATCCACATGTGTCCTTCTCTATCCTTACAACCAAATGAGCGGCCTTCGAAATCGTCTGCCTGACTGTCATAAACGATCGTGGCGCCGGCCAGGGTCGCTCTGGAATGCAGCGCATCGACGCCGTCAACCAACAAGCATCAAGTTTCCGTCTCGGTTGCGGACCTGATCGAGCTGTCCGATGCTCCGGTGAATGTCCTGGTTTCTCGTCGAGCTGAGCATGAATATACTTTTGCCGAACGACAGCTGGGCACAATCTAAACGGTCGTCGTTACTTCGGACCACACGATGGACCTCGAAGCCGAACGCTGCGCACAACCAATCAGCGGCCGCATCGAGATTACGATAGCGCTTTGCCGGCAGGCTCGCATCAGAGGATTTCCTTGACGCTGCCGTCATCAGCTTCCCCCGTTTCAGAAACTTCACGAGTCCAAAAGTTAAACGCCGATCCGGGATTCATTCAGGTTGCACTTTAATTAGGCTGACGAAAGAATTTCTGTTAGCTGTTTTATTCAGGTCCAAAACAATCCCCACCCGGCCCATATTTCTTCAGCTTATCTACAAAATTCCAGCGATGGGCGAGAATAAGGCTTCCATTAATATTTGGACTCAAACTGCCGCAATTAGCATGGTGTTACGCGACCACGTGACGTCTGATAGGACAGCCCAACTTTATAAGGCTCGCATCAAGAAGATCTTGTCCGCTGTCGGATCAACTTCGAGCGTCTGGCTCGCTTTGTTGTGAGAAGCTGCGAGCATCTTCACCAAAGCCCCATTTTGCACAACTCGGTCGAGCGACTGCACTGCCAGATTGAACGGTCTGACGTCCACAATGCATCAACTGCGGCTAAGCGCTGCCCGAGCACAACACAGTCGCAGTATCTCCAGGAGCAGTCGTGGCATGCTCGGACTGGGTCTATCAGCGTCGGGCCGTAAGGGGTCATTCGGGTGCCGACCGTTGCTTCGCGTTTGGATTTTCAGCAGCGCCGCCTCTGCGAATGCGTGACACCGCACCACCTCACAGGGGTTGTGGATGGCTATCCAGCCTGCGTCGCGGGGCCGGTTTTGGGCATCAACAGGCCGTCACGTACAACGCCGTCGAGCAGGATCCGCATAGCGAGCGCCACATCCAGCCCCCGATGCGCGGCTCGTGTAATCACTTGAATGCCTCCATGAGGCTTGAACCGCAGCGCCATCACGTTCTGCGGGTCAATCACCGACAGCGGCTCCTGCCAATGTGTCCCGTCAAAACAGACAGACATATTGCGCCAGCGATATGCCCGGTCCTCAGCCGTCCCCTTCTTCGGGAATATGATGATGAGGCGCATCAGTGCGCCCTGATTGATGATGTGGCCGAGCTCCCATTGGATCCACTTCGTCGGTCCAGCGACCTTGACGATGAGTTGTGCCATGTCGATCCAGCGCTGAATAGCGTTCTGCCATGTGTCGTTCTCGTGATAGGCCCGCGCGGCGCCGAGCCTTGGTAGCAACTCGTCGGGCGCCCCTATCGCAACGAACGGGCCCAGCCGTCCGACCTCTGCTGCGATTGCCTCTTCCAGTCTCGGCACGCCGATCGATCCCAGCCTGCGCGCCGGCGCGGTGTTAAGTGCTGCGGACGCAGCCTGCCCGGCCGGCGAGTTTGCAACCGCATCAGGGACTTCGAGCACGGCACCCCACTCGTCTTCAAGCTTGCCGACGTCGTCCTGGAACGAACGCAGAAATAGAACGGGCGGCCGGTCGTCGGCTGCAAGCAGCGTCTTCGCATCGACAGCGGCGACGCGACCGCCAAGGCGGACCAAGCCGATGATTGCCGCCAGCAGGGGAAATTCCAGAGCCAGAGCTTGCACGAATCGCTCTTGCGCCAGCAGCCACACCACGCTGACGGCCATGACGATCCCGAGAACCGCCGCCAGAATAAAGCAGGCAAAGCGGGCAGCACGAGCGGCGGGCGAAGGCCTCGGCACCGTGAAAGTGGTCGCCGCGGCGGCGACGCCGTTCATGACGTCGATGACACGGCGCCCGTCGGGGAGCTTCGCACGCAAGAGCTTCAGCGTGGCGCGGAGCGGGCCCAGCACGGAGTACCAGATGAGCCAGGAAGCCAGCGCGAGGACCAACAAGACTGGGACGAACACAACCGGCTTGGTGGTCAATCCGGCGGCAATCTCGCCCCAGGGGATCGGTGCCTCGAGACGGCTTAGCACCCAGAGCGCAGCGACTGAGAGGGCGGCGGCGAGCACCGCATAGCCGCACAACGTTGCCATCAGTGCTGTTCCATCGAGGCGTTTTATCAAGGGGCGCAGCGCAAACATCACGAGCGTCGTCAAGGCCAGCGGGACCCAGATCTTCCAGCTAAAAAAACCTGCGATATCGAAGGAGGACGCGCTGCGCAGCTCGTGCATCGCGAACAATATGAAAATCATTGCTGGTATGATCGCGAGCAGCAGCATACCGCGCACGACCATCGCGCAGTCGCGACGCAATCCGGCTATCGGTATCTCGTCGATGCTCATGTGGGATTGGCCCGACACTGTGCTCACTCCTTTGGCCGTGGCTTGCAATGTTCGTGCGTTGCACATCGCGCTGACAGTAGCCCGCCGACAACCGTCTGGATGGCGATGCATTTGCGCACAATAACGGCAGAACGCGGATCGCTCATGCCCATGATCCGAACGGCAACGAGATTCAGATCAATGAATTCGGTGTCGACGGAAAGCGTGCGTGGATTGATGTCGGCTGCTGAGATTGACTCCGGCTACTAAAGGATCGTGGTGAACGGTTAAATCAGGCGTCGAGCAACACAGCCACGGGTCATTTTCGGCAACGGGTCGCGCGCCTCTAGGGCAGCTGCTGGAGTTCCAGAATTGGCCATGGCCTTGGCTATGATGATTTCTTGTACGTATCCCGAGCACCCTCCAATCAATCTGTTCCATTGCTACTCAGCCCCAATGGTTATGCTTCCAAGCGGCTAGACGGGCCGGGCCGAGTGGAGCCGGGTCGGTTCCAACAATAGAAAATCACGGCTGTTAGGGCGGCCACGCCGAATGCAGCCGCTGCGCGATACACGACAGGCCCCGCCAGAATGTAGTCGACAAAAGGCCGGTTGATTTTATTGAGCAGGACAAAATCGGCCGCCACATACACGGCGACTACAATCAGCGGCGCGAGTACCGACCAGGATCGGAAGTGCCCCAAGATGTGCGTGCGGATCAACACGAGCACTATGCACGCGACGAGCAGAAATGGTGCGCCAAACACCAGGGCAAACAATCCGAAACCCCAGGCGTATAGCAACCATTCGCTCGAATACCCGGTGTTCTGCGGGATATCAACGGTGGCGACAGCATAGAGCGTCGCAGCGACGGATGCGATCGCTACTGCAATCGCAAAGCTTGCAATTAGTCGAATTGCATCAGCCATTGGCTAACCTGCCCATGAAGATCGATGTATTGCACGTCAGTTTCTGACGACTACCATCGCGCATGAGCTAGGTCAGTATCGCACGTAACATTAGATCATCGTGTCTTAAGTTGGAACCGCGACGGCGGTTGCAACTTAAGACACAAAGATGATCGCCCTAAGAAGCGCGAGCAACTTTCGGCTTCATGTCGGATCCAACCGGTTCCGACATGAAGCAGGTTGCTCTAGCCAGGGGCTTCGCCCAGTTGACACCGTGGCGGCGAC
>JBPCWB010000093.1:0-12601 GCA_051009955.1 Hyphomicrobiaceae bacterium
CCAACCACGCCGTCGGTTTTTATCCGCGCGGACAGACGATCGCCACAGACGTTACGCTGCGTCCGGACAGCCGCTACGGTGTCTCAAAGGCATTCGGCGAAGCGATCGGCGCCATGTATGCCTACAAGCACGGCATCGGCGTGACGAGCCTGCGCATCGGCAATGTCGGCCCCGCCCCCCTCGATGAGCGTCGACTCGCGATATGGATCAGTCCGGAAGATCTGGTGCAGTTGGTGCGCATCGGGCTTGAGCGGCCGGATCTCGTTTTTGAAGTCATGTATGGCATTTCCGACAACGCACGGGCATGGTTTGACAACAGCAACGCACTCGAGATGGGGTACCGACCGACCGGCAAGTCGGAGGAGTTCGCCGACAACGTGCTGGCGGCACAGGCCAGCGTCCCGCCGGACCCACCGGGTGACTACTATCAGGGCGGCACCTATTGTTCCGACGAGTACACGGCGAACCTAGCCGCCATGCAGGCGAAAGAATAGTCGCGCCGGCGCGCATCGCAATGGCATACGACGGCAATTGGGCCAGGGCGTTGTCGAGGTCGGTGATCAGATCGCGAGGATCTTCGAGGCCGATGTGGAGCCGCGCAACCTGGCCACCGGACCAGCCCGGCACCGCCGCGTAGACCATGACAAGGCTCTCGAACCCACCCCATGAGACGCCAATCCCAAACATTTGCAGCGACTCGGCAAAGCTGTTCGCGTGCTCCAGCGTGATGTGCGGTTTGAATTCCAGAGTGAACAGGCCGTTCGCTCCATCGAAATCGCGTTTCCAGAGCGCGTGGCCCGGATCGGTATTGAGCGCTGGATAGAGGATGCGCTCGACCAACGGATGGGTTTGCAACCAGGCCACCACCTCGCGCGCATGCGACTGGTGCATGGCGAGGCGAGCTGCGGCGCTGCGGATGCCGCGCAACGCCAGGTAGGCATCGTCCGGTGAGACCGTTTGCCCGAGCAACAGGGCATCCTTCTTCAGGGCCCCAGCACAGCGCGCGTTTGCGGTGACCGAACCCATCATGATGTCAGAATGGCCGGCGATGTACTTGGTCACAGCGACGACCGAAATGTCGGCGCCGAGTTGGAGCGGCCGATAGAGGCCGGCGGCCCCCCACGTGTTGTCGACCACCAAGAGCGTGTCGCGTCCATCCAGGATCTTGGCCATCGCCGGCACGTCCTGGATGTCGTAGATGATCGAGCCTGGATTATCCAGGTAGACAATTCTGGTTTCCGGCCGCAACCGCTTGGCCATTTCCTCGTGACCGCCGTCGTAGAATTCGCAATCGATTCCGCGCTGTGGAAGGAAGTCGGTCGCCAGCTCACGCGCGGGCCGATAGATACTTTCCGCCAAGAGTAGATGATCGCCTGATCGCAGCAACGAAATGAAGATGTGAGCGATGGCAGCCAGTCCTGTCGGGAACAGCATTGTCGTGTCGCCACCCTCTATATCCGTAATCATCTCCTGCAGTGCGAAAGCATTTGCCGTCCCGCGCGCGCCGTACCGAAGGACTGGCAACCCGGCATTGCTCTTCGCCAGTGTCGCGTTGGCATTCGCGATTGTATCGAACAGCATCGTAGAGGCACGCATGACCGGGATGTTCACCGGTGCTGGATAGTCATCGTTATTGCGACCAAGCTGCACTAGCCGGGTCTTGTCCCTGTGCGGTTTATCGGATTTCCCGGTCATCGCGATGGCTCCATGGTCCAAAATTCATCTGTGCCGCTTCATCCCTGCGCGTAGCGGCGGTATGACTGTTCGTGCTAGATCGCTTGCCAACATTCATTGGACCGAGGACTCATCGCATGACCGCACCGCTCTCGCACATTCGTGTGTTGGATCTCTCTCGAATTCTGGCCGGCCCTTGGGCGGCACAGCACTTGGCGGACATGGGAGCAGAAGTGATCAAAATCGAGCGGCCCGGGGTTGGTGACGACACACGCGGCTGGGGCCCACCGTTTGCGATCGAGGCCGACGCCCATCGCCCGGCGATATCCGCCTACTTCGCCTGCGCCAATCGTGGCAAAAAATCGTGCGCAGTGGATATCACGACGCCCGAGGGTCAGGCAATCATCCTCCGTTTGGCAAGGAATTCAGACGTCGTGATCGAGAACTTCAAGGTCGGCGGCCTTGCCCAGTATGGCCTGGACTACGCCAGCCTGAAGGCCGTCAATCCCACTGTTGTCTATTGCTCAATAACGGGTTTCGGTCAAACCGGACCCTATGCCAATCGCGCCGGCTATGACTTTCTCCTGCAAGGGATGGGCGGGCTGATGAGCGTCACCGGAGAACCCGACGACAAGGGTGGTATGCCGGTTAAGGTCGGCGTTGCCATGACCGACCAATTGACGGGCATGAATGCGCTCGCTGGAATTCTGTCCAGCCTCATCAAGCGCGATCGGACAGGCGAGGGCGAACATATCGATGTCGCACTGCTCGACTGCACGATTGCTGGGCTGGTCAACCAGGCGTCAACGTATCTTATCGACGGCAGTGTCCCCGGCCGCATGGGGAACGCTCACCCAACGGTCGTTCCTTATCAGGTGTTTGAAACCAGCGATGGGCACATCATTCTCGCCGTCGGCAATGATGGTCAGTTCGAGAGGTTTTGCGGCGTCGCGAGTCTCGATCATCTTGCTTCCGATGGACGATATGCGACCAACCCTCAGCGCATCATCAACCGTCAAGCATTGATTACAATGTTGGAAGAGGTCTTCCGGAAGCGCACGTCCGGCGACTGGATCCGGGACCTGGAGGCGGCCAACGTTCCCTGCGGTCCGATTAATACGATTGATCACGTTTTTGCCGATCCGCAAGTCCAACACCGCCGGATGCAGCGCGAATTGCCCCAGAACGACCTTGGCACGCTACCGGTTACCGCCAACCCAATCCGATTGCTGGATCACGATACGACGGCTCAGCTGCCCCCGCCTCACCTCGGAGAACACACCGAATCCGTACTTTTGAACATACTTCAGATGAATTCTGATGAGATTTCCCAACTATGTGAGGCGAACATCATTGAGACGCGTTAGGATGTGACCAACAACGACGTTTAATCGGTTTTGCGAGGAAACGATGCCGCAAGATGATATCCGGCGGAGTGCGCTGGCCTACCATGAGCAGGATCCGCCTGGGAAGATCGCGATCCAGGCAACCAAGCCGCTTGCCAATCAGAACGATCTGGCCATGGCCTATTCGCCGGGCGTGGCACATGCGTGCATGGCTATCGCCGACGATCCGGCCATGGCGCCGCGTTTGACGGCGCGCGGCAATCTCGTCGGCGTTATCTCGAACGGGACCGCGGTGCTGGGCCTGGGCAATATTGGCCCGTTGGCCGCCAAGCCGGTGATGGAAGGCAAGGCCGTTCTGTTCAAGAAGTTTGCCGGCATCGACGTTTATGACATCGAGGTGGATGAGACAGAAGTCACAGCGTTTGTCGAGGCAGTTGCCCGACTAGAGCCGACGTTTGGCGGCATCAATCTCGAAGACATCAAGGCGCCGGAGTGCTTCGAGATCGAACGGCTGCTTAAGCAGCGCATGGGCATCCCGGTCTTCCATGATGATCAGCATGGTACGGCCATTGTCGTTGCCGCCGGCATTCTAAACGGCCTGAAGGTCGTCGGGAAAAACATCGAAGACGTCAAACTGGTCTGCAGCGGCGCCGGCGCAGCGGCCCTGGCCTGCCTCAACCTGCTGGTTGGACTCGGACTGAAACGCGAGAGCGTATTTATTGCCGACATTGAAGGCGTTGTCTTCAAGGGCCGCCAGGTGCTGATGGATCCCTACAAGGAGCCCTTCGCACAGGACACGGACCTGCGAACGCTGGCCGAGATCATGGTTGATGCCGATGTCTTCCTAGGCCTTTCCGCGGGCGGCGTCGTCAAGAAGGACATGGTCGCGACCATGGCCGAGCGACCGTTGATCTTTGCTCTCGCCAATCCGACTCCGGAGATCATGCCGGAAGAGGTCAACGAAGTACGAAGCGACGCCGTGATGGCATCGGGCCGCACCGATTACCCGAACCAGATCAACAATGTGCTGTGCTTCCCTTTCATCTTCCGCGGAGCGCTCGACGTCGGGGCCACTCAGGTCAACGAGGAGATGAAACGGGCGGCGGTCGTAGCATTGGCGTCGATTGCCGAAAGCGCCGCCTCCGACATCGTGCTGTCGGCCTATGGTGAAGACAGCCTGGTCTTCGGGCCGGACTACATCATCCCGAAGCCGTTCGATCCGCGACTGATCACTGAGATCGCGCCGGCGGTTGCCAGGGCCGCGATGGAAAGTGGTGTCGCGACGCGGCCTATCGAGGATTTTGAGGCCTACAGCGAAAAGCTCTCGGGCTTCGTGTATCGGTCGGGTTTCGTCATGAAGCCTATGTTCGACCAGGCGCGCCGGGCTGCTGTCGAGAGGATGAACCGGCTCGTGTACGCTGAAGGAGAGCATCCTTACGTCCTGCAGGCCGCCCAACAGGTCGTGACCGCGGGCATGGCGCGGCCGATCCTCATTGGAAGTGGCGACAACATCAGGCGCAGCATTCACCATCTCGGTTTGCGGATGCGTGAAGGCGAGCACTACGAGATCTTTGACCAGCGTGATGATGCGCGTATTCCGGAGTTGTTCGAGGAGTACCATCGCCTGGTCGAACGGCGTGGCGTCAGCCCGAGTCACGCGCGGCGTGTCCTCAACGTGGGCTCGACAGTGACGGCTGGACTTCTGTTGCGGCGCGGCGACGCCGATGCCATGATCTGCGGCGCCGTAGGACGCTACCACACGCAACTACGCCACGTCGCGCAGGTCATCGGTCTGGAGCGTGGGGCGCACGGTTTTGCGACCGTATCAGGCCTCATCCTGCCGCAGGGGCCGCTGTTCATCGCCGACACCAACGTGACCTACGATCCCAATGCCGATCAGCTGGCCGAAATCGCCATGATGGCGGCTGACGTTGTGCGTCGGTTCGGAATCGAGCCGAAAGTGGCTCTCGTGTCGCATTCCAATTTTGGCACCAGCGACCAGGCATCGGCCCGCAAGATGCGTGATGTCCTGGCCACGCTGTACGACTTTGCGCCAGATCTGGAAGTCGAAGGCGAAATGCACGCCGACGCGGCACTGTCATCGTTCATTCGCGAGGAGATCTTTCCCAACTCTCGGCTGACCGGTCGTGCCAATCTGCTCATCATGCCGACCCTCGACGCGGCCAACATTGCATTCGAATTGCTGCGGGCAGCAACCAAGAGCATTGCGCTGGGGCCAATGCTGCTCGGTGCCAATCGTCCGGTCCACATTGTCACGCCGTCGGCAACGGTCCGCAATCTCCTGAACATGAGCGCAATTGCCGTGGTCGACTCGATTCGCGAGACGGCAACAGGCCGCGTTCATGACAAACGAGCCGCCGCGGAATGAGGCATCGGTTGGGAGCATTTCGGCTCACGGGGAAGTGCTGAGACGGCGCAGCTTGTTGGAGACCAGCAGAGCGAGCGTCGGTAGTACGATGGCGAGCGTCAGCGCGACGGCCGTCAGGCCAACACTGCCCAGAACCAACGCGTAGAACGCCGGACCAAGCGCCTGTCCGGCGAAGAAGGAGAAAGTATGCATCGCAACCGCGGCCCCGCGATTGTTGGGTGCCAGCTCCGTCGCCTGGGTTTGCAGCGAGTTGTGGACGGAGTAGAAGCCGAAGCCCATTGCCAGGAAGGCGATGAAGTCCATCTGCCAGGATCCCTGAATCGCAAGGCCGACGAACCCCGAGCCGATTGCAATCCCGCCAAGTCGCATCAGATTGAACATGTTGCCGAGGAGAGGCAGCAGTCGCGAAACGGTGAGCGTGTAGACCAGTCCGCCAATGCCGAGAGCCGCTAGCACGACCCCGGCCTCGATGATACCGCCGGCCCCCCGGCGCTCCAGCAGGACTGCTACAAAGGGTAGAAAGCCAAAGATTGTGAGTCCCTCGACGCAGACCGCAGCATAGCAATAGACGGCGCGCGGATTGCGAAACACGATCCGGTAACTTCCCACGACATCCGATAGACTGAAACTTGAGCGAACTTGATTTGGCCGCGGTCTCAGCCCGACCATGGCCACGACAAAGGCCACCGCGCTGACAACGGCAAGAATGATCATGACTGCGCGCCAGCCGAGCAGGCTGGCGATTAACCCCGATCCCGTCGAGCCCAGCAGCACGGCAACGATAATTGCGCTCAAGAGGCGCGACAATGCCAGCTGGCGCTCTTCGAATGCGAAGCGATCACCAACCATGGCGAAGATGACCGGGATCACCCCGCCGCCGGCAACACCCGCGAGAAATCTCAGCACGTAAAGCCACTCGATAGACGTTGCGAATATCGACGCCGCGGCACACGCCAACTGGATACCGAGAAAAAACTTGATGACGCGGGCCTTTCCCAACGCGTCGCCAAGCGGGCCCAAAATGGGCTGACTCAGGGCGTAGGAAATCGCGTAAACCGTCGCCAGCAACGCCACGGCATCTGTCGAAACCGTCAGATCGCGCGCCACGTCCGGCACGATCGGATCAAAGATCCGTATCGTGAGCGAGGCAACAAAGGCAACACTCGACAAGATGAGGAGTAGAGACAATGCTAGGTGGACTTTCGGTCAGTAGAGGCGGGAACGGCGTGTCAGCTGTCTCATAGTTAACTCAAGCCGTTCGCGACAGCCAATTCATGCATGAGAGCTATGCAACAGAGAAAAACTGAGAAGAGCGGTCAAGCAGGGCGCATAAACATATTTTCGTTTTTGCATGTTAAGCACGTGTCGTTGTAATCACGAATCAATCTGGTAGGGCGATTCACGTGCTTCGGCATCTTCACCACAGGCCTGTTCTGATGATCGTCTGTGCTGTCGCAGCGAATGTTGGATGGCTTTGCCGAGATGCGGCAGCACGTTCCGTTGCGCAGGACCGTCCAGCAGTCGATCTACCGGAACGCGGCCCAAACGTCGCCAAGCCGCCAAGTTGCGCGCGCACGTTTCATGATGCTCTATCAACCATCGCACGCAATGAAGGCGTGGACTTGGAGAACGCCGCGCGTTCGGTTCGCAAAGGTGATTATCGGCTTCCCGGACGATGGATGTTTTGGCAACCGGGCCTGGCCTCGTTCCGACGCAGAGTCGCCAACGCGGCAAATCCGCTAAAGGGTGTGGTGATCGAAGATCGAATCTGTACGAACAGTATCATGGCGCGTGATGGTCGCCTCCGCTGCCTTAAGTGGGAGCCCAAACCTGCGAACTACAAGCCGGCCAAGGTCGCTGACAAGAAACCGATTGAGGCCGAGCCACAGGCAACAACCGAGGAATTGGCGCTGCTCAGGCCACTTTCGCCATTTGTCCGGTCGCGGGCGGCTGTCGCAGAACTGCAGAGCTCAGGCCGCCTCTATCGACTGACCCGCCGCGTCGGCGGAGAATTACTTGGATATCTCAAGCAGCCCGAACGCCCGGCCATCTGCACCGGGACGCAGGCCATGCTCGACTTTTATGAGCGCCGGCTAAGCCCGTTGTCGCAACTCGGTGACGATTTGGACGATGGCGTGCAGCGGATACAACAACTCCTCCAAGAGCGTGTCGCGGCGGCCACGGCGGCGTGGTCCGCGAAGCCTGTCTCAAGCGCTGCTACGGACACGCCACCGGAAAAACCGACACATCGGGAGGCCGTTCCCCCGGTTGTCCAGGGCATCCTGCCCAAAGTTCGCGGCAACCTGCGCGATCAGGTTTTGACAACGGCCGAAGTCATGCTCTCAAAAGACCACGTCGGGCAAATCGCGGCGGAGAGCGACCTGTTCGCCATGCTCGTGCGTGCGCGCGAAACTATGTCGGCGGGGGCGACTCACGAAGCACCGCCGCATGTGCGCAAGGCCGTGTTCCATGCGTTTCGCGCGATTGAAATCACCTATTACGCCAATCTCCGAAAACGGCGTTATCGTGCCTATCGGGACGCGCTATTTGGGTTGATCGACACGATCCGTTCCAGGCACGAAAAGAGCTGCCAGTGCTAGAGCGGCACGCGCGGTTGATTGCCCGCTCAATTCACCACCGAACTGGCAGCCGATGGCGCAGCCAGTTCCTGCAGGAGTGCGATGAGTGGTGCCGCTCCCTGCGCCGGGGCGCTTGTATTGTTGACCACGAGATCCGCGAAGCGGTGAAAATCAATGTCGACGCAGCGCTGCAATCGACCCGTTTTGTCGATATCGCGACCACGGGATGCAATCCGCTGTGCAAGGACGTCCGGCGGCGCGGTCACGAGTACGACACGGATCTTGGGCAAACGCCGCATGGCCTCTGCGATAATGGTCCTGGACACATTGCAAACGACGATGGCACCATCGGTTACTGCATCATGCCAGCATTCATGAATTCCATAGGACAGGCCATGAGCCGTCCATGACATCACCAACTTACCGTCCGTTTCGAGACGCGCGAATTCAGCCGGTGTGACGCTATCATGGTCCTCAAATCGATTGGGCTCTCGCGTTACGATTCTGCGCGCAAATTGTACGCGCTCATCGCTCGCCAGCGCCTGGCGCGCGAGATCAATCACCGTGTCCTTGCCGGCACCCGATGGACCGACGACAAGCACCCAAGTGCCGCCACCAGGAGCGGCATCCGGCAGGTCGTTGGCCCGCTCAGAAGACACGATTGCCCTCCCGCCAGACGGTGCGTACGATCGGGGTTTCCCCGGATCGGACGCGAACAAGATCGGCCCGTTTGCCGACGGCGATCTCACCACGATCAGCGAGCCCGGCCGCACGCGCTGGTGACGACGTCACCGTGGCCAGGGCTGCCGGCAAATCAATTGTCGCATTGTGCTTGGGCAACGCGAATGCCGCCATTAGAAGGCTGGCCGGAATATAGTCGGACGAGAAAATGTCCAACAATCCAGCCTCGGCCAGTTCGCTTGCAGCCACATTGCCGGAATGCGATCCTCCCCTGATCAAGTTAGGGGCCCCCATAACGACCGAGATACGAGCAGCATGCGAAGCCTCAGCCGCCTCGAATGTCGTCGGGAACTCGGCAATGACGGCGCCATTGTCGACGCTCTCCTGAACATGCTCAATTGTTGTGTCGTCGTGACTGGCCAGCGTAATCCCCCGCGACCGGGCCATATCGACTAATGCGCGGCGATGGTCGACGGCGTGGGTCTGATGCAGGCGGTAGCGCTCATCGAACAGCTTCTGCAATTCGTTCTCGCTCATCTGCAGCTTGGATAGATAGTAGGCGCGCAGCTTGTTGATATCGCGGAACTGCCGTTGACCGGGGGTATGGTCCATCAGCGACAAGATTCCGACCTCGCGGCCGGAAAGGAAATTACGAGCGGCGTCGACGACATCGCGTGAGCAGAGCTCGCAGCGCAAGTGCGTCCGGTGCTCAGCGCGCAGATTGCCACGCGCCGCTTCGGCGGACAGGGTGTCGGCGATGCGGATCGCACGGGCTCCGCCCTCATCACGCTCATTTCTATCCGCACCGAGACGCAGGCAATCGAAAACAGTTGTGATGCCGGCGGCGGCAATCTGTGCATCATAGGATATGACTGCCGAGTTGGGATGCCAGTCGACGTTTGGCCGTGGCTCGATGTGGGACTCCAGATGGTCCGTATGCAACTCGATCAGTCCCGGTATCAGCAGGTCGCCGTCAAGAGACAGGCCAACTTCGGGTGGTCGACTTGTGCCAATCTCGACGATGCTGCCGTCCGCAACAACCACCCAACCGTGTTCGAGGACCTCGTCTGCGAGCACAACACTGGCATCGGATAAGACGAATGACTGCATTTCAGACATCGGGGTCATGCTTCTATCTGTTGCATTATTGGACCGCCGGCCCAGCCTGCACGGTGAACGACCGGACATCGACAACGCGGTCAGCGAGGCGCTCGCGAACCTGCTCATCATGAAAGATCGCAAGAATAGCGACACCGTCAGTTTTCTTTTCGTGTATCAAGTCGATGACGGCATCCCGATTGTTGCGATCAAGTGAGGCGGTAGGCTCGTCCAGTAGCAAAATGGGGCGGTGCGCCGCGAACCCGCGCGCGATATTGATCCGTTGTTGCTCGCCTCCCGAAAACGTCGCTGGCGGCAATGACCAAAGGCGCTCGGGCACCGATAAATGCGTCAATAGTTTGCGTGCGCGCGTCTCTGCTTCGGCGTCTGTCATATCCTTGATCTCGGTCTTGATGATGTCAATCGCGCTGATCCGCGGAATGACCCGCAGGAACTGACTGACGTAGCCAACGCTTGCGTGACGAAGTCTGAGGATCTGCCGCGGCGAGGCCTTGGCAACGTCCACCCACCGCCCGTCGGCACGCAGCCGGATCTGACCGGCATCGGCTCGATAGTTGCCATAGATCATTTTCAGGATCGATGATTTTCCAACCCCCGATGGACCGCCAAGCACGACACATTCGCCAGCATTGACAGTGAGCCCGACGTCCTTGACGACCGGCAATTCTGCACCGCCCATTAGGTGTAGGACGAATGTCTTTGCAAGACCATCAACCTTGATCATGTCCGATGTGGTCATCTGAGATGTTTCGTCTCGGTCACGGTTTCAAATTTGCAGAACGGAAGACACCAGCAGTTGCGTATAGGGCTCCCTCGGGTCGTCCAGAACTTGATCAGTCAATCCCGCTTCGATCACGCGACCGCTGCGCATGACGACGATACGATGCGAAAGCAGGCGGGCGACTGCGAGGTCATGCGTGACGATGATTGCCGCCAACCCGAGATCGTCGACCAGGCCGCGCAGGAGGTCGAGGAGGCGGGCTTGAACGGAAACATCCAGCCCGCCGGTTGGCTCATCCATGAAGACCAGACGCGGGTTGGACACCAGGTTGCGCGCAATCTGCAAGCGTTGCCGCATGCCGCCCGAGAACTCTCGCGGCGTGTCGTCGATGCGGTCATCCTCGATTTCGACGCGGGCGAGCCATGTTGCCGCCGTCGAACGCAAGCGGCCGTAGTGACGCTGGCCGATCGCCATCAGCCGTTCGCCGACGTTGGCGCCAGCAGATACATTCATGCGTAGGCCTTGCGCAGGATCCTGATGCACGAAGCCCCAATCCGTGCGCATCAGCAGGCGGCGCTCGGCTTCCGCCAGAGCGAAGACGTCACGCAGGACACCATCACGCATACGGTAATTCACTTGACCCGCAGTCGGCTCCAGCTGCGTGGATATGACATTCAACAGCGTCGTTTTTCCGGAACCGGATTCGCCGACGACGGCGAGAACCTCGCCCGGCCAGATTTCGAGATCGACATCAGCACAGCCGATCCTGCCACCGTAGTGCTTCCCAAGTCCCTTGACGACGAGCAGCGGTGCATCGTCATCCGGTTGGCGTTGGTTTTCGTTGGCCGGAATCATGGTGCGAGCTCCACCGACCGATCGTCTTCGGAATTTGTCGGCGCGACGTAGGACGGTGCCTCCCCGAGCATGGCCCCGCGATGGCCCTCGGCGCGCCGCCGTTCGCAGTAGTCACTGTCCGAGCAGCTGAACAATCGGCCACCGTGATCATCGATAATCACTTCATCGAGGTAGACGTCCTCCCCGCCGCACAGCCCGCAAGGTTGGTCAAATCTGGTTCGCTCAAACGGATGATCCTCGAAGTCGAGAGAAACGACCGTCGTGTAAGGTGGAATGGCGTAGATGCGGCTTTCGCGACCCGCACCGAAGAGCTGCAGCGCTTTGCAATTGTCCATCTTGGGATTGTCGAACTTGGGTGTCGGCGATGGGTCCATTATGTAACGGTCATCGACTTTGACGGGGTAGGCATACGTCTTCGAGATATGACCGTGCTGGGCGATGTCTTCATACAGCCGAACGTGCATGAGGCCGTATTCTTCGAGCGCATGCAGTTTGCGGGTTTCGGTTTCACGCGGTTCCAGGAATCGCAACGGTTCAGGAATCGGAACCTGGTAGACCAGGATCTGGTCCTCCTGCAATTCAACCTCAGGGATACGATGGCGCGTCTGAATGATCGATGCGGCTTCCGTTTGCGTTGTTGTGGCGACGTTGGCGGTTTTGGCAAAGAAATTGCGAATTGAAACGGCGTTCGTGGTGTCGTCGGAGCCTTGGTCGATGACCTTGAGCGTATCGTCTTCGCCAACAATCGAGGCGGTGACCTGCACGCCGCCCGTTCCCCACCCATAAGGCATCGGCATCTCGCGGCTCGCGAACGGAACCTGATAGCCCGGTATCGCAATCGCCTTGAGAAGCGCCCGGCGGACCATCCGTTTGGTCTGCTCATCGAGATAGGCGAAGTTGTAACCGGACTGATGGCTCATGATCGAGACCCCGTTACGACACCGGGAATGTTTCGCGCGGCTAAGTCGCGATGGAGCGCAGGCGGATCGGTGAATAACACCGCATCGATACCAAGGCCGCGGGCGCCGGCAACGTTTTTCGGGCTGTCGTCGATAAAGATGCAGGACTCCGGCTGCAAGTTGTTGCGCGCCAGCAAGCGTTCGAAAATCTCGGGATCCGGCTTGATCACGCCTTCGTGTCCCGAGACGGCCACATCACGAAACCGCGTTTCCAGGAAAGGAAAGCGTTCCACGGATAATGCCCATTTTTCCCTGGCAAAGTTCGTAATTGCGAACAA
>JBPCWB010000094.1:0-4042 GCA_051009955.1 Hyphomicrobiaceae bacterium
CGGATCGGTCGGCGCATTCAACTCACCGCGCACGGCGAGGCGCTATTTGGCGCCACATCGAAGCTATCGACTGCGATCGACGAGGTCGGCGAAGTGCTTCGCGATCAGCAGAGTGGTTTGCAGGGCCACCTCAGAATGAGCGCCGATAGCGCCATCCACGTCATACCTATATTGGCCGAACTCAAGCGCCAGACAAGCACGTTCGGCTTCTCGCTGAGGATCGAGAACTCAGCGAAGGTCATTGACCAGGTGCTGCATGATGAGGCAGACGTCGGCGTTATGGCCAAGTCCACGGATGACCGCCGTCTTTATTCCTCTCGGATCAGGGTCGACGAACTGGTGCTGGTGACCAGCGTCAGGGACCCCTTGGCGCGCCGGAAGAAGGTGAGGCTGACGGACCTGACCGGGAGGGATCTGATTGTGCGGGAACGGGGCTCGATCACCAGGGAGGTGACGCAAGCCCGTCTCAAAGGCTTGAATATCGCGACAGGCCAGGTCATCGAGGTCGCCACGCGCGAGGCGACGAACGAGGCCATTGCCTCAGGCCTCGGTGTCGGGATCGTTTTTGCGAGTGAAGCCGGCAACGACGCTCGCTTACGCTCAATCAAACTCGCCGATGTTGACGTGTCGGTCTCCGAGTATGCGATCTGCCGCGACGAGCGGAAGCAACTGCCGCTCGTCAAACGATTTCTGGATACGGCCATTGCCATCTCAGTCGCCAATGGTTGGTTGTCGTCGGTCCGTGCCACCGACGTCGTGACCGGGGCACAGGCGGCGCCACAAGACCTCAAGAGCAGCGCACGAAAGCGTGCGGGTTCGACAACTTAATGTCTTGCGTTGTTGCAATGTCCAATGCGAGACATCTCACGTTTGAATGACAGAGCGCAGCACGAATGACAATTTCCGCAATTCTGTTCGACAAAGACGGAACCCTGCTCGACTACCATCGCACCTGGACACCGATTAATCTCAAGGCGGCACTCTATGCAGCCGATGGACGTGAAGAGCTGGCGCAAGCGCTTCTAATGGCGGGAGGATGGGATGAAACATCCGGACGCGTCCGCGCGGGCAGTGTGCTGGCGGCCGGTCATACGAGGGAACTTGCCGAGTTGTGGCAGCGGCGCGGTTCGGGCCTACACCAGGCTGAACTCGTCACAGGGATCGATGCGATCTTCGCAGCCGGCATGGCGGATGCGGTTCCGGTGACGGATCTGCGGAGACTGTTTGCTGCCCTGAAAGAGCGCGGCCTGGCGCTGGGGATCGCCAGCAGCGACAGCGCCGCCGCGGTCACCGCTTTCGCGGAACAATTCGAACTGCATGAGTATCTTGATTTCGAAGCAGGATATGACAGTGGCCATGGCGTGAAGCCGGGGCCCGGTATGCTGCAGGCATTCTGCAGGGTTGTCGGACATGCCCCATCAAAGGCAGCCGTCGTGGGGGACAATTTGCATGATATGGCTATGGCTGAGAACGGTGGTGCCGGTTTGCGTATTGCCGTGCTGACCGGTACGGGCACACACGCACAGCTTGAACCTGAATCTGACTTCTGTATCGACAGTATCGACGGATTCGATACGTTTCTTGTGTCCATTGGTGCGTTATCCGGCGCAGCTGAGTGATGGGCACCTGAAGCAACACTGACGCGGCCGAGCAAACGACATGGCACGAGACAACATCCTTTTCATCACTCTGGACCAGCTGCGTGCCGACTGTATTGCTGGCCCGCTAGCGGATCAGCTTGAGCTTCCAAACTTACGATCACTGATGACGGAGAGCATAACTTTCGCGAAGCACTTCAGCGTCGCAACTCCCTGCGGACCGGCGCGAACAAGCCTGCTAACCGGCCTATACGCCATGAACCACCGGTCGGTGCGCAATGGAGCGCCACTCGATTCCAACCGCACAAATATTGCGCTCGAGCTCCGAAAGGCAGGCTATGAGCCGCTGCTCTATGGCTGCACCGACATCAGCATCGATCCGCGCGGGCGCGATCCAGATGATCCCGACGTCAGAACCTATGAAGGTCTGCTGCCGGGGTTTCGCGAAGTTGTGCGCCTCCGCTATGAGGAAAGCCACACATGGCATCAACACCTCCAGCGGCAAGGGTATCGGCTATCGCAGTCGCGCGCCGAGCTGTTCCAACCACACACCTCCGACGGCCGCCCGAGCGCGGTTTTGACCGACCCTGCTTTTTTCGGCGCCGAACATAGCGAGACCGCCTTTCTCACCGATTGCGTGATTGAGGATCTCGAATCCCCCAGGGCCCAGGGATGGTGCGCGCACGTCACCTATATTCGGCCTCACCCACCCTTGGTGGCGCCGCATCCCTACAACACGCTCTATGATCCGGACGCACTGACTGCTCCTGTTCGAGCAGGCACCGTTGACGATCAAATCAGGCTGCATCCCTTTTTCGAGGCATACTTTTCAGAACCGGCAATCAAGAGTCTTTATGCCGGCTTTGATGGCAGATTGGTTGCAATGGAGGACGAACGCGTCGCTGTATTGCGTGCCATCTACTGTGGCCTGGTCTCGGAACTCGACACTCAGATCGGGCGCCTTCTGGAGGTGCTGAACCGCACCGGTCAGTACGAGCGCACATTGATCATCGTCACTTCTGATCATGGTGAGATGCTCGGTGATCACTTCATGTGGGGTAAGGACAACGTTTACGATGCCGCCTTCCATGTCCCGCTCATCATTCGCGATCCGCAGCGACGGGGAACAGCAGGCCGCGTTGTGCCCAACTTTACGGAGTCGATAGATCTCGCGCCGACCCTGCTCGGGTGGTCAGGTCAACCTGTCCCTGCGGCTCTCGATGGAGTGTCGCTCCTCCCATGGCTCGACGGCGAGGCACCGAGTACTTGGCGGGACCACGTCTTTGCAGAGGTTGATATCGGTAATCCGGTCACCCCGACGCGCTATCAGCGCCACCTCGGATTGAAGCTGGCGGAAAGTAACTTTGCGCTGCTGCGCACCGAGCGCTTGAAGCTGGTCCATTTCAATGGCGGCCTACCACCGCTGCTGTTCGATTTGGAGAAAGATCCGGGCGAGCTGGTCAACGTCGCGGATGATCCAGACTATGCGCGCGATCTCAAGGACATGCTGGTGAGTATGCTTGATCATCGCATGACGCACGCAGATCAGACCTTATCTCGTATGGCCTTAACATCGGATGGCGTGCAACAGGCCAGTTCCGATGCTTGAGCCCACGACCGGCCGCGACCAATCGGTTCATTGCTGTCCGGCGGTCGCCATCAACGATCGCTATCCCGCCAGCGAGGATTGATCCAGGGCTCCGCATTTTCGGGCGGCAGTGGTGTTTTGCCGAGTATGATATCTGCCGCCTTCTCGCCAACCATGATTGATGGCCCGTTGAGATTACCGTTGGTGATACGCGGAAAGATCGAGCTGTCGACCACCCGTAACGCGTCGACTCCTATGACGTTGCATTGGGGATCGACAACGGCCATTGGATCCTCCCGCCGTCCCATGCGACACGTGCCGCAGGCGTGATAGGCGCTTTCGGCATGGTCCCGAATGAAGTCATCGATTTCGGCGTCGCTTTGCACATGATCGCCGGGTTGGATTTCTCGGCCGCGAAACGGATCGAAGGCGGCTTGGGAGAATATTTCACGGGCGGCTCCAATACAGCGGCGAAAGTCCCGCCAGTCGTCCGGCTCGCTCATGTAATTGAACTGGATCTTGGGTGCCGTCTCCGGATCAGGAGAGGCGAGACGGACGGTGCCGCGTGATTTCGAACGCATGGGGCCGACATGAGCTTGAAAACCGTGTCCTTCGGCGGCCGTCTTGCCATCATAGCGGATCGCGATTGGTAGGAAATGGAACTGAATATCGGGATAGTCCACGCCTGGCGCGGAGCGAATGAATGCGGCGCTCTCGAACTGATTGGAAGCACCCAACCCGGACTTGAAAAACAGCCATTCGGCACCGACGAGGGCTTTACCAAACACGTTCCAATACTTGTAAAGCGTGATCGGTTGCAGGCAGGCATGCTGAATGTAGACTTCGAGATGATCCT
>JBPCWB010000095.1:0-5695 GCA_051009955.1 Hyphomicrobiaceae bacterium
CATTGCCCGGTGCTTCGATTTTCCACCACGCGGATTCCTTTGCAATGATCCGTGGCGGCCACCTCGACTATTGTATTCTTGGCGGCTTCCAGGTGTCTCGAAACGGAGATCTGGCGAATTGGTCGACGGGCGAACCTGACGCCATTCCGGCCGTTGGCGGCGCCATGGACCTCGGAGTCGGAGCAAAGAACCTGTTCGTGTTGATGACCCACACGACCAAGGACGGTGCTCCCAAGATCGTCGACGAAATCACATACCCGGCAACGGCACTCAACGCCGTGACGAGTGTTTATACGGACCTAGCCGTCATCGACATCACGCCCGACGCGGTTGTTGTCCGTGACATCGTCGAGGGTTTAACGTTCGAGGAACTGCGAGCGCGAACGGGAACCAAACTGGTCACACAGTAGGACCGCCAAGACGACGGGAGATCCAAAATGAGCATTGATCAACGACTGAATGAGCTTGGCATTGTACTTCCACCGGCACCCGAACCAGCTGGCAATTACGTTGGCGGTGTGCAGGTCGGCAGCCTCTTGTTCATGTCGGGCTGCGGACCGCGCAAGACCGACGGGAGTTCGATCACCGGCAAAGTCGGTGACGATTTATCGACGGAGGAAGCATACGAGGCAGCACGGATTGTCGGCCTGAATATGCTTGCCAACATCAAGGCCACGGTGGGCGATCTCGATCGCGTGAAACGCGTCGTCAAGGTGCTCGGCATGGTCAACGCCGCACCCGACTTCAAACAGCACCCAAAGGTCATCAATGGTTTCTCGGACCTGATGGTCGAGGTGTTTGGTGATTCCGGACGCGGCGCACGTTCCGCCGTCGGCATGGGGTCACTGCCGAGCCAGATTGCAGTCGAAGTCGAGATGATCGTCGAGCTCAAATAGCCGGCGAAAAACTGACTTCACAAGCAAACCCGACCGGCGGATGGTTTTTGGGCGAGGAACTGGCGAGGCCGCTTGATTGCGACGCCTCCAGGAGGGCGGCATGATCAAGACTATCCTGAAGGTCGTTCTAGCGGCGCTCTCGCTTGCGTCAGTCTCTCTTGTGTCATACGGCCTGGGCGTCGCGAGCGGGAGAGAACAGACCGTGCAGTCATTTCTCGAAAGCCTGTGCTTTTAGCGCCTGATCACTACGCTGCCAATTCAAGAATATCACGCAACTGCGCCGCCGTCGGGATCGGCCGCGGATTGCGCGGAACCCATGGCGTCGCCATTGACTGCTCGGCAATGGCATCGAAGTGTTCCGGCCCAACCGAAACCGCAGACAGGCTGCGCGGCATCCCAAGCGCCGTGATGAATGCGTCGAGGACATCTCCGGCGTCTTCACCAGGCCGCGCCATGGCGATCGACACCAAGTCCTGACGCGCTGCATTGGCGCGCTTGTTCCAACGCATGACGGCGGGCAGCATGATGCACGATGTGTGCCCGTGCGGGATATCAAACACGGCGCCGAGGACATAGCCGATCCCGTGGCTGGCACCCATCGGGACGCCGCTGGCCAGCGGCCCCATCGACAACCACGTTCCCATCTGGCAGTCCAAGCGCGCCTGAAGGTCGGCGGGATTGTCCTTGACGCGAGGCAGACCCTTGGCAAGCAGAGCCAAGCCCTTGAATGCCTGCGCGTCCCCGTATGGATTGGCTTCGTGCGAGCAGATCCCTTCGACGCAATGGTCGACGGCACGAATGCCCGTTGAGAGCCAAAGCCATTCGGGCGTGTGTACCGTTACGGCCGAATCGAGCACGACAGCTTGCGGGATAATCCTCGGATGCCGGATGAGCTCCTTGGTTTTGGTGCGTTCGTCCGTGACACCCGATATCGCGCTAAATTCGCCGCCGGAAAGCGTCGTCGGTACAGTCACCTGGCGCACCGTCGGTGGATTGATCGCTGGCGGCACTGGTGTGCCGTCCTTTGCAGTGACCGTGCGCAACCGATCAATGTCATCGGTGGTCGATATGTCGTTGGCAAGACAGAGCTGGACCGCCTTGGCGCCGTCGGTAATCGAGCCGCCGCCGACAGTCACAATGAGATCGGCGCCGATCTGGCGCGCCTGATCCGCCGCAGCAATCACTGCTGCCCGTGGCGTATGCGGCGGCATTTCATCGAACGTTCCGGCGCATCGTGTGCCCAGCGCCGAGCGGACTTCGTCAATCTCGTCCGTCGATCGATTCAACGTACCGCTGACCATCAGGAATACATGTGTCGCACCGGCCCGTGTGACGATGTCGTCAACGGCCTCAGCGGCGGGTCGGCCGAAGATCACTTCGTCCATCTGGCTGAATACGATACGGCCTGACTGCATTGCAAGCTACTCCTGCGCAACCCGTGTGATCAATCAAATCCGGCAAACTGCACGACGTTTGACAGCACTTCGCGCTCACTGACCAGCGTGTTCTCTATCGCATTCTCGTCGGCGTACCCTAAACTCATACCGGAAACCAGAGCTTGATCATCAGGAATGTTGAGGTGACGAAATACCGGTTCCTGATAAGGAATCCAGGCTGCCTGTGGGCAGGTGTGCAGCCCGAGACCACGGGCCGCCAGCATAATGGTCTGCAAATAGAGACCAACGTCGGCCCAGCTTCCGCGGCCGAGGTACGCATCCGTCGTCACGAACAAACCGACTGGCGCATCAAAAAACTTGAAGTTTCGCGCGCCCTGCCGTGCACTCGCCTCTCGATCCCCCTTTTGGATACCCAATAGGCCATAAAGAGACCACCCGACACCGCGCCGTCGGTCCCGATGAACGTCCTTCCACTTGGCCGGATAGTAATCGTAGTCTTCGTATTTGCCGCCCTTGCCCTGCCTCGCCATTTCGAGCACGTCATTTTGGATCGCGTCACGCACGGCACCGGCGCAGACATAGGTGTGCCAAGGCTGCGTATTGGTGCCGCTGGGCGCACGCTGCGCGATCTCGAGAATTTGCTCAATCATTTCCCGAGGCACCGGATCGCGCTTGAACGCCCTGATGGACTTTCGCGTGCGTATGGCTTCCAGCACATCCATTCACATCTCCTTCTCCGATCAACCAATTCGACAGTTCGTTGAGCAACGTTACGGGCAGGCCCGACGGTCGACAACGCGACACCTCGCGCGTGCACTGGTTATCGCTGTTCGGATAATGTCTGCGGGATCGGTCGTCGCACGTCTGTGCGCTACGTCCCGCAAAACGTCTGCGCAACAACCTCATCCGGTTGAGGTGGTTCGGCAAACCTTGCATGCTCGGGTTGGTCATCAAATGGAGATTGCAGGACCACCAGGAGCCTTTCGAACGCACTTAGGTCGTTGTCGACGGCGCTTGTAATCGCCTCCTCGACCAGGTGATTTCGCGGAATGAAGCGCGGATTTGTTTGTCGCATCATCGATTGCCGTTCGGCATCATCGCTTTGCTCGAGCCGCAGGCGTTGCCACCAGACACTTTCCCACGCGTCATAGGCGCCAGGCTCGGCAACCAGGTCACGCGGCGACCGGTTCGGCAATGGATCATTGGCCGAAACGTCGGACAGGGCACGGAAAAACAGGGTGAAATCCACCGCATGCCGCGCCATGACTTCGAGCAGATCCTCAACCAGCTTTAGATCGTCGTCATGCGCCTGCGTCAATCCAATTTTGCGCCGCATCACGTTTAGCCAGATGGGCTGGTAGAGATCCGGATAGCCGTCAATTTCCGCCTGAGCGATTTCAATCGCCTTGCTCTTGTCGTCATCGAGAAGAGGCAGCAGACACTGAGCAAACCGCGCCAGGTTCCACTGCGCGATGCGCGGCTGGTTGCGGTAAGAATAACGCCCCATCTGATCGATCGAACTAAAGACAGTGTCGGGATGGAAGGTATCCATGAAAGCGCACGGACCATAATCGATCGTTTCACCTGCCACGGACATATTGTCGGTATTCATGACGCCATGAATAAAGCCCAATCCCATCCACTGCGCGATCAACTGAGCCTGGCGCTCCATAACGCTGCGTAGCAGGCCAACGTAAGGCTGGCTGGTCTCCGTCAGATCTGCGTAGTGGCGCGCAATCACATGATCAGCGAGCAACCTCAGTGCGTCGGTATCTTCGCGCGCCGCAAAGAATTGAAATGTGCCGACGCGGATGTGACTTTGCGAGACCCGCGTCAGGATTGCGCCCGGTAGCACCGTCTCGCGCAACACCGGCTCGCCGGTTGTGACGGCGGCCAGTGCCCGCGTCGTCGGAACACCCAGGGCCGCCATGCCCTCGCTAACGATATACTCTCGCAACACAGGTCCGACGGCAGCACGACCATCACCCATCCGCGAGAACGGTGTCGGCCCCGCGCCCTTCAGCTGAATGTCGCGACGCACGCCGTTGCGATCGGTGACCTCACCGAGCAGGATCGCGCGACCGTCGCCCAATTGCGGGACCCAGGAGCCGAACTGATGTCCGGCATAGGCCATGGCAATCGGTTCGGAGCCCGCGGCTATGCGGTTTCCGGAAAGAACCGCGACGCCTTCATGCGATGATAGATGCGTCGGTTCGAGACCAAGTTCATGTGCCAATGCCTCGTTGATCCGGATGAGACTTGGTTGCTCGACAGGGGTTGGCGGCAAACGCGCAAAAAACCGCTCCGGCAGGCGCGCATAGCTATTATCGAACGAAAAGAACTGCGCTTGGCGTTCAGGAGCGTTCATGGCGTTACCGATCGTTTGCTTCGCGTCACAACCATATAGGCATTTCACACCCGATCGTCACCCTCAGGTCTCGACGATGGACGGCTGCAGTGCTCATGCCCGCCCGATCAGAAACTGCGGTTTTGATATTTCGCTAACGAATGAGGTAAATAGGACTGGACCAAGCCTGATAGCCGTCCTCCGTGGTCACACAGATCCAGATGGGCGTATCACCGACCTCGTTGAGCGAAACCGTCCGCGACACAGTCATGCTTCGGTCAAGGGATTGATCGGGCAACCGGAACACTCTGAGCTTTCGCGCAAGCCCGCCCGCATCGAGTTCGTGGTCAGCCGCGCCGACGTCACCGAGCCCAATCGACAAGTCTCCATGGTTGGTCGTCACGTTAAGCTGCCCTGCGCGGCTCTCCTCCAGCCACACGTCAAAGCCCATGAAGTTGCCGGTCGTCACGGTATCCCAAAGAACACTGTTGGAGCCGCGCTGCTCGAAGAACCGTTCAGGATTCCAATGATTGATCGTCTCGAAACGCGAGATTTTTGCATCGGACAATTGGGCTCGTCCGCGCCAGGTCGTGTTGCGGCCACGTCCGCGGTATTCCGCTCCACTCCACAAAACCCGAATGCGATCACCAAGTTCCGTATCAGCATGAGGTCGCACGGTTTCCAGCACGGTTTCGCCATTGCGGATCTCAATCCGCTCGATGCCTGCATGGGCCGTGACTTCACACGATAACTCAACACTATTCGCCGACGTCTTGACAATGTCACCCATGATCGCCGTGTCCACGACGCGATTTGGTGTATCCGGCACGGCGTCGGGATTGCGTTCGAACAACGTTCCGCCGCCAGGTACGGATACGCGTACGCCAAGATGCATCCGGCAGCCCGTCGTTCCATAGTGATGGCGTCGCCGCATCGCCTCGAATATGGCGTCGCGATCGAGCGAATCGCAGAGAAAACATGTCAGACCACCGTAAGCTCCGAATGTTGACGAACCGGGATAGCTGGCGCCGGGGCGGCCTTTGTGACCGTCGCTG
>JBPCWB010000096.1:0-11568 GCA_051009955.1 Hyphomicrobiaceae bacterium
TGTACCTCGACGTCGGGGCCAATATCGGCACGACGGTTCTCTACGCGACGCTGACCAACGCGTTTGCGCACGCAGTCGCCATCGAGCCCGAACCAGCAAACCGTCAGATCCTCGAGCGCAACATTGCGATCAATACACTATTCGACAGGGTTACGATTGTTGGCGCGGCTGCAAGTTCAGCGCGCGGGGAAATGACGTTACATCGTGATCGCAAGAACCGTGGTGCCCATTCGCTTGAACCCGGCTTCGTCATGTCGCCAGCAGCGTCGACCGCCGTTGCCGTCGATACGCTCGATAACATCGTCAAACAAGAAGGCCACGCGCTCAGCGATGTTGCATTCATCAAGATCGATGTCGAAGGCCACGAGCGTTCGGTCCTGGCTGGCGCTCCTGAACTGCTCGCCCACGCGCCGCCGATCATGATCGAAGCCACGTTCGCCGCCGGCGACAGCGATGCCGCCAATGCCGACTATCAGAGCCTTCGCAGCTACTTGCCAAACCGATATACGACATGCGTCGAGATTGGCGGACTGGACGGCAAGTCTAAGCCACCGAAGGCACAACCTCTGGACGATTTCCAACCTCGTTCCATGCAGCACGAATTACTCATCTACTGAGTCATCCAAACCGATCGACCCGAGCCCAGTATCGTGAACCCTCAAATCAATATTCGGAATAACGAGCCGGTCGTTGCCGCCACCGGTGAAGCCGTCGCGACAGTGGTGCACCGGGCACATGAACGCGGCATCGACGATGCGATCACGTCACTGCGGACCGACGCGCCGGATGGCACGATGACCAAAGAGCAATTTGAACAGATACTGACATATTGTGCCGAACAGGCGTGTACCGGCGCCGGGGCGGCTTGCCGAGCGTGCCGCCTCCACCAGCAACAGGCAGGCATTGCGTCACTCGATGCGTATGTCGGGCAGTTTCAAAAAGTTTCGTTCGCATCGCCCGACCTGCAAGTTGCAGCAGCCGGCGAAGGCGAACTGCAGGTTCCCAGCCTGGAATGGCTCGCACAAAACTGGACGGGTGAGGAGTACTGGTTCTGGGCACGCCGTGTCCTGCGCAAGTTGCGCTATGGCATCCGCCAGATCGCCGACTTGAGCCCGCCGACGTCCGACACAACCGAACCACCGGCAATCATTTTGGTCGAGCCCCAGATCCCCGAAAATATCGGCATGGTTGCCCGCGCTATGGGCAATTTTGGATTGGACGATCTTCGGATCGTCAACCCGCGCGACGGCTGGCCCAGTGAAAAGGCCCGCGCAGTAGCCTCCGGTGCTGCAGCGATCATCGACGGCGCTTCGCTTCACGACACCGTCGCTGGCGCGATCGAAGATCTCAACTGGGTCGGCGCGACCACCGCGCGGCAGCGCGATATGCATAAGCCGATCCTGTCGCCCGATCTGGCCGCGAAAACTGCAACCGACGCAGTTCGCTGTGGAGAGAAATGTGGCATAATGTTCGGTCGCGAGCGCAACGGGCTGGACTCAGATGAAGTCGCTCTGGCAGATGCCATCATCATGATCCCGATCAATAATCGCTTTGCTTCTCTCAATCTGGCGCAGTCTGTTTTGCTTCTTGGTTACGAATGGCTTAAGGCGACAGGAACGGCGAGCCTGGGGCGGGTGACACAAAATGAAAAACCCCTTGAGACAGGCCTGAACCTGGGTTCCCGGCGCCGGGCCTCCAAAGCGGAACTCATTGGATTGTTTGAACATTTGGAGCGGGCCCTGGACGAGAAGGGATTTTTCAATCCGTCGCATCGCCGCCACGTTGTGGTGAAAAATCTACGCACGATGCTGACGCGGATGGACGCAACCGACCAGGAAGTCAGAACAATGCGTGGCATTGTCGCCACGTTGTCTCGTACTAAGGACACAGGCTAACACAGCGATTGTTTGGTGCCATGATTATGCCCATTTTGGGGTCGACGACGCGGCGGCTGACTGGAAGCTGACAGACAAAGATTATAGATGCGGGTAATCGGGCGCGGGCCCGAATTTTTGCAATATAGGGGCGAAAGCGAGATGCTCAGATCGAACGAAGCGGGTTTTGCCGGGATCAGTCTATTCGGCCTGGTGTTGCTGGTCTCCAGTTGGGCACCGGCCCTGGCCCAGGAACTCAGCGATCGTTCAGTCAAGACCATCATGAACTATGCTTGGAGCTATACGCCCGCCAAGTTCACGCCACCGAACGGCAAGACGATCTTAATCGACAAGAAGAACCGCGAGAAGATGACGGTGCCGGTCAAAAAGGGGCGCGAAGTCATCAAGGTCGCACGCCTTACTGCGCATGCCCAGATTTGTAACTTACCCGAAGCGCAGGTAAAAAATTACCGCTCACTGATGACCCGCGAGCAAAAATCGAAGAAGTGGAGCCCGCAGCAGATCGTCTATATCAATCAACTGCATCTGACGACCGTGATGATGCTGGTGGGCAAGCTGCAGGTCGTCGAACAAAAGGGCGATAAGAAAGTCGTCGTCAAAGAGGGCAAGGCCGCGGCGAAAACGTGCACTGACGAGCAGCGTAGCAAGATCAAAGAACTGATTACCGCCTACGTCGCCAGTGGCCCGGCCATCCAATCCGTGACATCGACCGGGTCTGTAAAACCAGCAAAGAATTGACGAACTGCGATTATGCAGCCCCGGCACGCACGAGTTCATTGACGAACCGGTGCCACTACAGTAAAAGACAGCGCGTCGGGCCCTAGCGGGCCCGAATTCTATTGCGCACCCGCGGTTTGGCTCATTCCGCCAGACCTGTCAGCACCACAAGTGCAGAGGAGGGGGCGCTCCAGCATAGAACAACACCGACCTAGTCGCATGGAGTGCCACGATGACCAAGCGCATACGCGCCAAACACAAAATCGATCGCCGCCTTGGTGAAAATATCTGGGGCCGTCCGAAGAGCCCGGTCAACAAGCGCGAGAACCGACCCGGCCAACACGGCGACCGCCGTGCCGGCAAGCTGTCTGATTTCGGCCAACAGCTCAGAGCTAAGCAAAAGCTCAGGGGGTACTACGGCAACATCGGCGAACGGCATTTTCGCCGACTGTATACAGAAGCCGTGCGCCTGAAGGGGTCGACGTCAGAACACCTTATCGGCCTTCTCGAACGCCGTCTCGACACCATTGTCTATCGCGCAAAGTTCGTGCCGACCGTGTTTGCCGCACGTCAGTTCATTTCGCATGGACATATTCGTGTGAATGACAGGCGCGTGAATGTGTCCAGCTATCGCTGCCGCGTCGGCGATGTCGTCGAAATCCGGGAGAAATCCCGCGACGTGACCATGGTCTTGGAGGCGAGCAAGAGCCCCGAGCGCGATGTGCCGGATTATCTGGAAGTCGATCACGGAAAGATGAAAGCGACGTTTCAGCGGATCCCGGCTCTGGCAGACGTGCCGTTCCCCGTTATCATGGAACCCAACCTGGTCGTCGAATTCTATTCGCGGTAGATCTCGATCTCGCCGGTCTGTGGTCAACGCTTGATTCATCGATTGCAGACTGGGCGCGCGCCCGCGTCAAAGGCGCTTGAGGAACCATCCGAGCCTCATGAGGCCTTCGGGCCACGGCCCATGCCCAGAGGAAAGATCGATCTGTCCGATATCACCGGCGTCGACCAGATGCGATCCCCACGATAACGCCAACTCACTGGCTTTATCGTAACCGCAACGTGGATCGGACCGCGATGCGATCATAAGTGATGGAAACGGCAAAGCTTCGTTGCTGAGCTTGCCGCGATGCTCCGACGGCGAGCCGCCCTGTCCGGCGTCAACCAGTGCGACGTCGGGCGGCGCAACCAGGAATGCGCCTCTGACCCGACCAGACTCGAACTGCTGGGCACGCTTCACGATCGCTATGACGCCGAGGTGATACCCGACCAGCAGAATTGGACGCCTGGCGGACGCAACGCCGCGTGCAAGCGGGCAGTCCTCGACACCGAGTGTGTCGGAATATCGCCCCGTCACATCGATAACCTGACCGGTCTTGAGATTACGCGACCAACGCATCGCCCAATGGTCAGCATCCAGCGCATGCCGCTCTACACACAGCAATATGTCAACGTCAGCCGTTCGCATGCAGCCCCAATAGCGGAATACAATCAAATTGTCATACACTTGGATATATAGGTATTTTCAACGCAGGGTCGCTCCATGAAGCTCTATGTCACGCCGACGTCGCCTTACGCGCGTCTCGCCCGAATAGCGGTCATCGAGCATGGCCTGAGCGATCAGGTCGACGTCATTGCTGCTCGCACCCGCACGACAGACAGTCCCTACTACGCTGTCAATATATCCGGACGCGTACCATATCTGGTCCTGCCAAACGGTGACGGCTTCGAGGGCTCTGGCCTGATTTGCCAATACTTCGATAGCATCGGTGCCGGTCCGGCTCTCGCTTGGGAGCCCTCGCGCGAAGGCTGGAATTACGGACGACTTGAGGCCCGGGCCCATAGCTTCATCGATGGCATCGCCGTGCTTAGTCGTGAGTTGCGCCGCCCCGAGAATGAGCGTTCGCCCGACATTATCGCCCACGAGGAAGCCCGCGCCACCCGTCTCGCCGATTGGTGGGAAGGTCAACTCGACAACGAGACCATGAGCAGTTCGCTGAACATGGCGCAGATGATCTTGCTTGCTGGATTGGATCGTGCCCGTCGTATTCGCAGCTTGGCGGAACTGACTAGTTCCCCAAACCTCGCAATCTGGCGCAACCGCCTACATGAACGTTCCTCAATTGCGCTGACGATGCCTGACCAGCCTCTGAACCCGACCAAACCTTGACGAAACTGCTGCACACGCCGGCGCGCCGTCCGTGTCTGTAATCTGCATGCTGTAGTCCATAGTCCAGCCGGAAGTTGACCGGCGATCCTGACGCAATTGCCGTGAGAGCCGTTCAGGATCGGTTCGAACCACGCACACGCCCAACCGTTCGCCCTGAAAGGCCATCCGATTGTGCCTTTGGGTGATCGGAAGGAACAGTGGCCGGCGGGGCGATACAGCCTCACACGGAGTAGTTTTAGTAAGATCGCCGCCGGCGCCTGGTGCGGTGAGATGCTTTGCGGGCCGACCGTGCCCGGACTCTTCGAGCCCTTCGCTTGCGCGTTCTCCGCTTGCGATATCGTGCCGTCGATTTGACGGTGTGACCGCAGTGCCGAGCCGGCACGGCCGCCGCCCGCCCACCGGATGCCAACTGCGTCTGACAAAGCGATCCAATACGACCGGAAAGCTGTTCAGCTCCGGGCAGACAGCTCAATCCCGTTCCATTCTTAAGCACTTGAAATCGCACACCGCGGGCACCGGCGCGGGCATCATCAAGGCCTGCCGCCAGTCCATTAAGCACGGCGATACGCCGCCGCCCCCGTCTTGGTGACATCGCGCGTGCAGCGGCGTGCATGTTCGTCAACGGTATCGCTTCGATGGCCTGCGGGCGCAGCCGTCCGTCCGGCCCCGCCGCCACATGAAGCCTCGCAAGCAGCCCAAAATCGCGACATGCACCGAACTTGGCCATGTTCTGCATGCCCAGGTGCAAGAGGTTTCCCAGACCATAGAAGATCAACTTGTCGCCAACACGCTGGACGCCGGCGGCAACGTGCGCGTGATGGCCGACGACGAGGTCGACATCGGCGCCACGAATGGCCTGATCACGCAATCGCCGAACCGCCGAAGCAGATGGCCGGATCTGTCGCTCGCGGCCATAGTGCACAGACAGGATGCGGTAGTCAGCCTCGACTCCGGACAGAGCCGCGACAGCATCGGCAAAGTCAACGTTCGAGCGATAGGCCATCTGGCCCATGCGCGTCGTGTCGCCAACCAGCCGTGCGCCGCCAATGCCGATGGCCGAGATTGCGATCTCGTGCCCCTTCAGATTCAGTTCGGCTGGCCTCAAAGCGCCTGCACGCCCACGGCCAATACCAGGCGCGGCCAGCAATCCGCCCGCGCGCAGCGCCGTTAGGTGACGCAGGGTCTCGCGCATGCCGGCTTGACCATAGTCAATCGCATGGTTGTTCGCCGTCGAGAATACGTTGAAGCCAACATCAACCAGATGCCGAACGCCGGCCGGATGCATGCGGAAATTATACAGCTTGCCGGTCGGACGCAATCTTCGGCGATCGGTCACAACGGTCTCTAGGTTGGCAAAATTGAGATCACCGTTGATCAGTGGCGCAATGCCCTTCGTCAGGGCGGACCAAGCTCGCATGCGTCCGTGGCGATAACCGCCCCTGGCGCTGATTGGCTGGCGGCTGCCGCCCAGCCCCAAGTCGCCACCCAAAACGATAACGATCGGCTCAATAGCCGGCTTGGGATCCGCGACAGCAGCATGCGTCGTCGACAATACCGTGCCACAAACGCAGACAACCAATCCGCACTGAAGTGCAGAGCGCAGACCCATACCAACCAAATCCATCCGGTTGCTGGATGGAACGCGCACCTTGTACGGGCATCAAGGACAAAGCCGTGGCCTGCCGCGAGCGACCGATCACGCGTGCGTTCCGATCCGACATCATCACTGTCGTTCGAACCTACCACGCGTGAGGAATCGGCCGCTAGCACTCCCCGAAAACGCGCTTAAAGATGGTATCGACGTGCCGCGCGTGATGATCATCATTGAAGAGATCATCCAGCGCCGACGCAGAGACATGCTCGGTGATAACGGGATCCGCTTTCAATTCGCTGAGGAAGTCCTTGCCGGAATCCCAGGTCTTCATCGCGTTGGTCTGCACCAATCGATAGGCCGCCTCGCGATCGACGCCGGCCTGCGTCAGCGCAAGCAAGACACGTTGCGAGTTGTGCAAGCCACCCAACTGATCGAGATTGGCCTGCATGCGCTCTGGATAGACGACGAGTTTTTCAATGACGCCCGCAAGACGTCCCAGCGCAAAATCCAGTGTCACTGTCGCATCGGGCCCGATCATGCGTTCGACCGATGAGTGCGAGATGTCCCGCTCATGCCAGAGAGCAACGTTTTCCATCGCCGGAATGGCATAGGAGCGCACGACGCGGGCCAAGCCTGTCAGGTTTTCCGTCAGAATAGGATTACGCTTGTGTGGCATCGCCGACGAGCCTTTCTGCCCCGCCGAAAAGTACTCCTCTGCCTCCCGCACTTCCGTTCGCTGTAGATGCCGGATTTCCGTTACGAGCCGTTCGACGGAAGATGCGATGACAGCAAGCGTTGCAAAGTACATGGCATGCCGGTCGCGCGGAATGACCTGCGTCGAAACCGGCTCCGGCTCCAGACCCAATTGTTTGGCCACATGAGCCTCGACGCGCGGATCGATGTTGGCGAAGGTACCAACCGGCCCAGAAAGGGCCGCCGTTGCAATGTCCGCTCTTGCTGCAAGCAGGCGTGACTTCGCCCGATCGAACTCCGCATAAGCAAACGCCAGCTTGACTCCGAACGTCGTCGGCTCAGCGTGGATACCGTGGCTCCGGCCGATCGTCAGTGTTGATTTGTGCTCCAAGGCCCGGGTCTTCAGTGCTGCGAGAACCCGGTCCAGATCCTCAAGCAGTATATCCGTCGCCCGCACCAATTGGATATTGAAACAGGTGTCCAGGACGTCTGAAGACGTCATGCCCTGGTGAACGAACCGGGCATCCGGCCCGACATGTTCGGCGAGATGCGTGAGAAACGCGATGACGTCGTGCTTGACCTCGGCCTCGATCTCGTCGATTCGTGCGACGTCGAATGTCGCCTGCGATCCCTTTGCCCAGATGGTCTCTGCCGACGACTTGGGAATAACGCCCAATTCGGCCATCGCGGTTGCGGCATGGGCCTCGATCTCGAACCAGATGCGATATTTCGTTTCCTGGCTCCAGATTGCAGCCATTTCGGGCCGTGTGTAACGAGGTATCATGGACTTTCTCGCGCAATACGGGGCCTCAGTCGAGCAGCTTTGCAGCAATGTCGAGATCCCAGACTCACCTGCCCACACTAACAGACTCACCGGAGCCACGCGATCAATGCAAGCCTTCACGTTGGGGACGATACGCCGCGTGAACAAAGCCGGGTGTTCGCCATGAAATTCGACTGTCTTGTCCTTGGCGCCGGCATTATCGGCGTTGCCACAGCGCTGCACCTGCAGAAGCGGGGCCGATTCTGCGCCCTCGTCGACCGGCGTCCGGCCGCCGAAGAAACGTCGTATGGCAATACCGGCCTGATCCAGAGCGAAGCGGTTCTGCCATACGCGTTCCCGCGCAATATCCGGGCCATCCTGACGGCAGCGACGAACAGCGGGACCGACGCGCATTTGCACTACAGCGCCCTGCCTCGAATCGCACCCTGGCTGATCTCATATTGGCGCCACGGTTCGAAACATCACGTCGATCGCACCGCACGGGCGGCTCTGCCATTGCTCGAACGGTGCTTGAGTGAACACGAGCTTTTGATGCGCGAAGCCGGCATCGTCGACATGCTGAGACGAACCGGGTACATCAAGTTGCACCGGCACCAAAATACACTCGATCTGGACGTTGCCGAACAAGAGATGGCACGGGATAGATTTGGGGTCCAATTTGAGGTCGTCGACGATCGTGGATTGCGAGACCTTGAACCGCATCTGATCGGAGAATTTGCAGGTGCGGTCCACATGGTCGATCCCGTGAGTGTGGATGATCCCAGCGCGGTTGGCAAAGCCTACGCGCAGCTCTTCCAGTCGAACGGAGGGTTATTTCAGACGGCGGATGCCCGCACGCTAGAGGCAGTATCCGGCGGCTGGCAGGTCCAAACCGTCAATGGACCGATCGTGGCGCAGGATTGCATCATTGCGCTTGGTCCCTGGTCGGGTGAGATCCTCAAGCAGCTCGGCGTTCGCGTCCCGCTCGGCACCAAACGTGGCTATCACATGCACTACAAGGCGTCGGGCAATGCCTCGTTGAGCAGACCGGTTTTAGATAGTGACTACGGTTACGTCCTGACACCCATGCGACAGGGAATCCGCCTCACGACGGGCGCCGAGTTTGCGCGAATGTCAGCGCCGAAGACTCCGGTCCAATTGAATAGGGTCGAACCGATAGCGAAAAAACTGTTTCCGTTGGTCGACCGAACCGAGCGTCAAGCGTGGTTGGGCAATCGGCCCTGTTTGCCGGACATGCTGCCAATGATCGGCGGCATTCCTGGTCATCCCGGCCTTTGGGCCAACTTTGGCCACCAGCATCACGGCTTCACGTTGGCGGCTGTGACCGGGCGCCTCATCACCGAAATCCTCTCGGATGAGCCAACATTCTGCGACGTCCAGCCCTACAGAGTTGATCGCTTCTGGTAGCCAACCGTTCCCGGCCACCAATTCACACAGTCTGCCTATGATTTATTGCGGGGCGGCGCCTGATCGCGGGCATGCCTGACCGAGTCGCGCCCGGCCTGCCCGGTATACTGCCCGCCTGCACCCTGCAGCATATCTCTGATCTCGTCGCGCTTGTCGTGAATTGATGCGATCACTGGTCCAGCCGGTACGCCCAAACCCACGAGTGAAGCCTCGGCCAACTGTAGACTGGCTTCGATCGTCTCCGGGACGGCATCAGTGACGCCGAGTTCATAGAGACGATGGGCATGTTCAGCGTCGCGCGCGCGCGCGACGATCACTATGTTCCGGTTCACGTGCCGTACGTGTTGAATGATTTCTTCTGTCGCGCTTGGTGAATTGATTGTGATGAGGACAGCATCCGCAGTGACCAAACCGGCCTGACGCAGGAAATAGTCGTTGCGCGCATCACCATAATAGACCGGGCGGCCGCGGTAGCGCCACGGCGATACCATGGCTGCATCGTGCTCGATCGCCAAATGCGAGACACCGTGCTCCTCAAGCATTTCCGAGAGCAGTCGTCCGACGCGACCAAAACCGATGATGATCGCCCGCGGATTGTCGTCGGCGGCCGGTGTCACCAAGAGCTCTGGGGCAATCGGCTCCTTGGCAACCAGCCGCCCGGCGACGGCGCGGCCTGCGATATCGAGAATAGGGATGAGCAGCATCGATAGTGTGGCTATTGCGAAGACGATCGTGGCAATGTCAACTGGCACAACGCCGCCCGTCACTGCGAGACCGACAATGATGAATGCGAACTCACCACCGGGCGCTAACAGGGCACTGATTTCAGAGGTCGACGTGCGCTCGATGCGATAGGCTGCCAGCAGTGGCACAAGAACGAGGCCTTTGATACCAATCAGCACCAGTGTTCCGATGAGAACAGTTGATGGATCGGTGACGATCGCACGCGTGTCCAAATTCATGCCGACCGTAAAGAAGAAGACGCCCAACAGTAGGCCCTTGACGGGCTCCACGGTCGCCTGGATCGCCCGCCGGAACTCCGTCTCGGCCAACAACAAGCCCGCGACAAACGCACCTAGTGCCATTGACAATCCGGCTGCTCCTGTCACCAGGCCACTGGCGACGATCACGAGTAGCGTTGCAGCGACGAACAGTTCCTGGCGATTGGATGCCGCAACCAGCCGGAACAGAGGGCGAAGCGCCAGCCAACCGACACTCGCCACCAACACCAATGCCAGGACGGCCTGGATGAGCGCCGTCGCAACGCCTTCCAAAATCGAGACATTGGCATTCCCGGACAAGACCGTCGCCAACATAATGAGCGGCACGACGGCCAAGTCCTGCATCAACAGGATCGCGAAGGAGGTACGTCCCGTAATTGTGGCCAGGCGCTGCTGCTGCGATAGCAGCTCGATGACGATCGCCGTCGAGGACAATGCCAGACTCAAGCCAATCAGCAGCGCCGGCGCCGGTGCAATGCCGATCGCCAGCATCAGCAGGCCAATCAAACTGGCCGAGATGAGGATCTGCAGGCTCCCCAGCCCGAAGACCAGGCGGCGCATCGTCACCAAGCGTTGCAACGAGAGCTCAAGGCCGATCAGAAACAGCAGGAATACAACCCCGAGTTCACCGGCAACGCCAAGCTGATTCTCCGACCCGATCGTGAACCACTCGACGGCCCTATAGTCCGCCAGGAGAAGCGCCACGCCATTCGGGCCGAGAATCACGCCGGCCGCAAGGTAGGCAATTACGGGACTGACCTTGAGATGGCGAACGGCCGGTACGACCAAGGCCGCCGTCGACAGAACAATCAACGCATCTTTGTAGAGCGCGACATCAGCCACACCAGCCATCGTGGTCTCCGCAACCGGGCCGCAACGTTACGGTCGGTTCACAGGTTTCATTTGTACGCGGCGTCAGCCTGCGAGCGCCGCTTCGATGGCCTTCAGTGCCTCGCCAGCCTTCGACCCATCAGGCCCGCCGGCCTGCGCCATGTCGGGTCGGCCACCGCCGCCCTTGCCGCCCAATGCCGCTGATCCGATCTTGACCAGGTCGACTGCACTGAATTGTTCCGTCAGGTCCGGCGTCACCCCCACAGCGAGACCGGCTTTGCCGTCTTCCGTGACACCGACAATTGCGACGACCCCGGAGCCAACCTGCTCTTTGCCATTGTCGACCAATCCACGCAGATCCTTCGGATTGAGCCCGGCGACGGAACGCGCGAAGAGCTTGACGCCGGCAATTTCTCGCACGGCGTCGCCAGCTGCACCGCCATTGGCCTGCGCCCCTCCGCCCAGCGCCA
>JBPCWB010000097.1:0-2749 GCA_051009955.1 Hyphomicrobiaceae bacterium
AGGCCTGCATCAGGGCCGGCGATACGAGCCCCGACAGTTCGGCGAACGGGTTGCTGGCGAACATCTGAGATACCCCCCTATACACGGGTCACGCGTGTGCACGAATTCCGTCAGAAACGACGTTGGACTAATTAACTCAACTACCGGTCACCGAACGTAAGGTCAACGCACAACGACAAAAAGACAGTCGGCCGAGCCCGCCGTTTCATCGGTGTTCCTCATACAACTTAATCAGGTTGTGCGCTAACGGGCACCGCGGCCATGCTAGCAAGGTCCGTGCTGACAATTCGAGTTCGGGGTTTCGTGCCCGGCAATGAGCTGCCGCTAGCAGGACGTTGATACGGGCACAACAAGGGTTTTGAGCACCGGCAATCCCGCTTCTGCCGCGACCGGCTTGTCCCATCGCACGTCCGACGCGACAGAGGACACGACGCTCGCCCGCATCGACTCAACAGTTGTTTCGAATTCGCGATGAATGTGACCGCAGAAAACGCCGTGGACGTGCCGATGCTGCCCCACTTCGGCCATGAGAGCCTCGACGTCCGCGAACTCTTCGAATTGGAACGGTTCCGGCGCAACCGTCACATCAAATGGCGGATGATGTAGAAACAGAGCGGCAGGTCGCGTCGTATCTGCGGCCAGCATGCGTCCAATATCCGCCAGGCGCCACTGGCAAAGACGGCCTTTGCGGTTGTTTTCGCTGACGGTATCGATGACGATCAATCGTGCTGGAAAGTGTTCGACGGCGTATTGAACATACGGCATGTCGGATCGTAGGAACCGGCCGTCGGCAAAAGTCTTGATGAGTTCGCGTCGGCTGTCCCGGTTGCCCGCTAGAACAAAATAGGGTGCAACGAGATTGTCCAGCAGCCGTTTGGCGATCGCATATTCTTCAGCATGGCCGTTGTGGGCAATGTCGCCGGTATGAATGATGGCGTCGGGTTGAGGATCTGTCGCGTTGATGTATTGAACACAGGCCTCAAGCTCGGCCGCGCGCCTGGGGTGATCACGGGAAATGTGGCTGTCGGAGAGTTGGACAATGCGCATTGGCGATGCCGTAGCCATGATTTCCCTGTGCGGCAATGGATAATCTGACGCACTGATCGGCATCAGCCGGTTACCGCTGCGCCAACAGCTAGCTGATAGGATTGCGAATTGTAATGAAGGAAAACAGACCGTCGCTCGACGAGCTCACAAACCAGCTGCTCGACTTTCGCGATGCCCGCGACTGGCGCCAGTTTCATTCATTGAAAGATCTGATCCTGTCGTTGAATCTCGAAGCCGGCGAGTTGCTGGAATTGACGCAGTGGAAAACAGAGGACGCATTCGAGGCCGAGGCCGGAAGCGAAACCATGAGTCGCCGACTCAAAGAGGAATGCGCCGACGTGTTGCTTTATCTGCTCTTGATTGCCGAGCGCGCCGGCGTCGACCTTCAGACGGCGGCGGCCGAAAAAATTGCGACCAATGAAGCCAAATATCCGGTTGGCAAAGCGCGGGGCACGGCAGCGAAATACACGGACCTCTAACCAGTCAGACCCAACGCAGTAACCGATCGTCGACGTCGTGGGACGCGCAGCCATCGGACCGACGGCGCTCACGCCGCCCGCTATTGCTCGTTGCGATAGTAGTCCATCAGGATTTGCGCCACTTCCGGACGCGAGAACTCGATCGGCGGCGCGATGCCTTTGCCAAGCATTTCGCGCACGGCGGTGCCGGACAGCAGCACGAAATCCTCCATGGCATGATCTGGTGCTTCGCGCATCATGACCACTTTATTCAGCTTCTTCGAATAGGCGGTATGGTCCGCCTTGAACAGCTCGATGGCCAGCGCGTCTTGCGGTATCTGGTCAAAGATGTCCTGCGCTTCGAACGGCTCGTAGTAGTCGCCGACACCGGCATGATCGCGACCGACAATAAAGTGGGATGCGCCCATGTTCTGGCGAAAAACGGCATGCAGGAGCGCCTCGCGCGGACCGGCGTAAAGCATGTCAAACCCGTAGCCGGTAATCATTGCCGAATTCGGTGGGAAATAAACTTCGACCATCTTGCGGATTGATGCATCACGGACCGATGCCGGAATGTCGCCAGGCTTGAGTTTGCCAAGCAGCATGTGAATGACGAGGCCATCCGCATCGAGCCGTTCCATGGCGATGCGGCATAACTCCTCGTGTGCGCGGTGCATCGGATTGCGGGTTTGAAATGCGACGACACGGCTCCAGCCACGCTCCGCAATCTCATTGCGAATATCAACGGCCGTACGGAAGGTCTCCGGAAAGTCGACTTCGAAATAGCTATAGTTGAGAACCTGCAGCGGGCCGGAAATCGCGATGCGGCCCTGTGCGTGGAACTCACGGACACCGGGGTGTTCGCGGTCTGTCGTGCCGAAAACCTTTGCCGTCAACTCTTCGAATTCGCTGGTCGAGAACGTGTCGACGGTTGCGACGTTTTGTATGGCCAGCACCGGTTTGCCATCAATGTTCGGATCGCGCAGCGCAATGCGATCGCCGGGTCCGATGGCGGGTGCCTCTTGCACAAGATTGAGCACCGGCGTCGGCCAGAACAACCCGCTCGATGTCCGCATGGAGCGTCCGACCTCGATCGCATCGGCTTTGTCCATGAAACCGTCGAGAGGTGTGAAGTACCCGCCTGCGAGCATGACGGCGTTGCCTGCCGCGGCCGAACTGATCTCGACCGATGGTAACGAAAGCGCCTCTGTCTCGAGGCGCGCGCGTTCGCCGCTGTCGCTAAC
>JBPCWB010000098.1:0-7186 GCA_051009955.1 Hyphomicrobiaceae bacterium
GAGCCTTGGCTGCAGACGTCAAGTCCGATGCCGCCTACGGAGTGGAAGCAAAGCCGCAATGACCGTGAGGGACTGGACGGGCTCTACGAGTGCATTCTGTGCGCTTGTTGCTCGACGTCATGCCCAAGCTACTGGTGGAATTCAGATCGCTATCTCGGCCCTGCGATACTGCTTCAGGCTTATCGGTGGGTGAACGATTCGCGCGACGAAGCGACGGGTGACCGGCTCGATGATCTTGAAGATCCGTTCCGGCTTTATCGCTGCCACACCATCATGAATTGCGCAAAGGCCTGCCCGAAAGGCTTAAATCCGGGAAAAGCCATTGCAGAGCTGAAGAAACTAATGATTGAGCGTCGGGTCTGACGAGATTGACGGGTTTAAACGTCCGCGAGCGGCGTATTCCGTCGTCTGATCTATAGTGAGGTTGTCGGCGTAGACATCGCTGATGTCGGGTGAGGCCATATTCGCCAAAAAATAACTGGAGGAGCCGTCGCGGCAACCTCCAGTTTGAACTCATGCAGAGCAGAGAAGTAATCGCCCCTGCCCCTGTTGCCCATAAAGGGGGCGGGGGCGATTTGCAGTTAAGCGGCCTTGCGACGCGCCGGAGCCCTTTTGCGAGCTGCTGGCTTGGCAGAAGCCTTTTTCTTGGCAGCAACCTTCTTGGCAGCTGTCTTGACAGTGGTCTTACGAACGCTCGACTTGCGAGCCGGTGCCTTCTTGGCAGCTTTGCGGGCCGGAGCCTTCTTAGCAACAGCTTTCTTAGCAACGGACTTCTTGGCAGCAGCCTTCTTGGCCGGTGCCTTCTTGGCAACCGTCTTACGCTTGGCAGCGGGCTTCGCCGCAGCTTTACGAACTGTCTTCTTTGCAGTCGACTTACGAGCCGTTGCCTTCTTGGCAACAGACTTCTTAGCAGCAGCTTTCTTAGCCGGTGCTTTCTTCGTAGTAGTTCTAGCCATAGTTCTCTCTCCCAAAAATAGTTCGAATGATTCGAACGAAAAAAAGCATGTGCAAATTCGATTGATTTGTTGACAGGGAAAATGAAACCTGAATGCAAAAAATTTATAAAACCAATGAAAGTGTTGCGCAAAGTCCTCAAAATTCAATCTTTTCATCGTGTTCCGATGATCGGTGAATGTGATTTTCTATCATGCAGACGTAACGATCGAAACAACAACACGTCTGTTTTGCAATGTGCACGTTCCTCAATCGCGCAATGAAACATACTCCGGCTTTGCATCGCGACAACTTTAAACGCAAAAGTTTGTGCAATGAAATTTTTCGCGTGAACTTACTGATCGTGTCGCGTCGCGTCGCGTTTGCGGATCGCAAGAGTGCATTTAGAATGCACCGATGATTGTTGAAATGGAGGTCAGGCCATGTCGGACGGGTCAAACAAGATGTTACTGACGATTTTTCTGAAGCATCAACAAGACAAGAACCTGGCGGAGATCGGATCAAAGCTGGAATCGACAGAGTTTTGGAAGAACTTCCCCCCTGAAGGCTGTGAGATCGTGTCGTGGTACGTGATGATGGGGATTGGACAGGTGGTGACGCTGAAATTCCATGCGGACAAGCTCAGAGACGTCAATCTGGCCATAGAACAGCGCGCCTGGGGCGCGTTCGATACGGAGTTCTACGCGACCTATGACTTCACACCCCGTTACCAGAGTATCCGCAAGGAAATTGGGCTGACGTAAGTGTCGTGCGGGACGGTCGAACCGTGTCGTCGCCCTGGATTTTGACCGAGGAAAACGAGGACGCGCAAGAAACCGGCTGCTGCGGCGGGATGCCGTGTCACATATTGCTGTATTGACCTCGGCATGGCAGCCGATTAGCCGTCTTCGCATGACATCTTTTCTGCTTGATACCTATCAACGGCAAGTTTCGGCCGGAGAACTGCAAGTTGACGCTGCGCAGGAGCTTGCCGCGGAGCGGTTCGATGTTCTGGCGAAGGAATTGAAGTCCTGGTCGGGCACCGAACGCGGTTTGGGTCGGTTCTTCCGCAAACCGTTGCCGCCACCGAAGGGGATCTATCTGCATGGCGACGTCGGTCGCGGTAAAACGATGCTGATGGATCTATTTTTTGCTGCGGCGCCGGTTCAGCCAAGGCGTCGCGTTCATTTTCACGAATTCATGGCCGAAGTGCATGATCGGATCGGTGACGCGCGCAAGACAGTTGATGGCGATCCTATTCCCCATGTCGCTCAAATGCTGGCCAAGGAAGCAAAACTGTTATGCTTTGACGAACTGCACGTCACCGACATCGCAGATGCGATGATCCTCGGCCGGCTGTTCAAGGTTCTGTTCGATCGAAAGGTTGTCGTGGTGGCAACATCGAACGCCCATCCGACGGAACTTTATAGGAACGGCCTCAACCGGCAGCTTTTTGTGCCGTTCATCGAACTGATAGCGGCGCACATGGACGTCGTCGAGCTGGACGCGGCCAAAGATTTCCGCCTCGAGAAGCTGACGGGTCGCGAACTCTACTTCACGCCGATCGATGATCGCGCGGCCAAGGGGTTGAAGACGCTGTGGGACGATCTCACGGCCGGCGCCGCGTTTGAAAGCTGCTCATTGCAGGTCAAGGGTCGTTCGGTGCACATCCCGCGGTCGGCCATGGGGGTCGCCTGGTTTTCGTTTGAAGAGCTGTGCGGGCGGCCGCTCGGGTCGATCGATTATCTGGCGATCGCCCGGGCCTATCACACCGTCATTGTCGAAGGTATTCCTGCGCTGCCGCCGGCTCGGCGCAATGAGGCGCGCAGGTTTATCAATCTGATTGATACGCTCTACGATAACAAAATCAGTGTCGTTGCATCGGCGGCGGATGAACCGGGCGGTCTATATAAAGAAGGTGACGGTGTCGATTTGTTCCAGCGCACTGAGTCTCGGCTGATCGAAATGCGTAGCGACGAATATCTTCAAGCCCGCGCCGAACGGCCGGATGTGGTCGGATCATCAGAAGGCGGAACGCCTGATGAGACGACCCTTACCGCGATCTCAGATTGATAGCCTCGGCCGGCTGCGGCTTTTCTGACGATCAATTCATGGCTTGATAAGGTGTTGATCGTCTTCAGTCAGTTCGCGGGCGGCATCAGCCGTCATCAAAGGGATGCCGTCGACAATGGGATAGGCCAAGCGCGCTTGGCGGCTGATCAATTCATTGCTCTCGGGATTGTAGATCAGCGACGATTTGGTCAGCGGGCAGACGAGAAGTTCCAACAATGCCGGACTGACAGGGCGTTCTTCTTCCAGTCGAGCATCATTGGACTTTTCTTCGTCGTTCACCGGTGTCATTGCACACCTCCACCGCTGCGATCGTCCGTCGCCAGCTCCATTGTGGCAAGGGTCGAAAGGACTTCGGCCCGTTCCTTTAAAGTCCGGGCTTCCAAGAGGGCCTGTTTCTCTTCCGGACCGAATGGACTGATCGTGGATAACGAATTCACCAGCAGTTCCGTAGCTGCATTGTTCACGGCATTCCAATCCGCTTCCAGATCTTTCGCATCAAGGTAGGCTCGCAGCACTTCAAGTAGATGTTCACGATCGACGTCATCTTCGCCGCTGCCGGCGGAGAGGTCATGAGCGAATTCGGCATAGTCGACCGAGAGGATCCGAAACGGATGCGATGTATTCTCCTCGAACCGGCTGCGGAATCGGGCAATGCCGAACAATGAAATGACGAGGCGGCCGTCATCCAACTCCTGATAGGCGGTTACGCGTCCAGCACATCCAACGCTCTTGAGTGCCGTTGCCTCTTGCGGGCTTTCTTCCTCGATATCCGTGGCCTGCGGTTGAATGATGCCGATCATTCGCTGGCCGGACATAACGTAATCGAGCATTTCGAGATAGCGCGGTTCAAAAACATTGAGAGGCAGCTTGGCCCGCGGCAGGAGAATGGACCCGTGCAGGGGAAACACGGGGATTTTTTCTGGCAAATCAGATAGGCGGCGATATCGTGACTGCGGGCCCAACGGGGCATCTCCTCGACGGTATTCAGGAAAACATCAACGATGACAGGCGGCGACGCCCGGCGAGCGTGTGTTCATCCTTGGGTCCCCAGGCCTCGAAGAACTGGACGAGCTGCTTGCGCGCAGCCTCGTCGTTCCAGTTGCGGTCGCGGCTAAACAATTCGATCAATTCATCAACAGCGCGCTCTTTGTCGCCGGAAGCAGCGACGGCAATGGCGAGTTCAAGCCGGGCTTCATGATCGGCCGGATTAGAATTGAGCCGAGCCTCGAATTGAGCCGTCTCATCCGACACGGGTGCGCGGTCGGCCAAGTCAAGCGTTGCCTTGACGCTCGCGACCGACGGTGTGTTGAGCTTGTCCGGCGGGACCAGTGCGATTGTCTGTTTGGCGCGCTCCATGTCGCCACTTTGAAGATAGCATTTTGCGAGACCCGCCAAGGCATCGGGTTGCTGGCCGTCGGCCTGAAGTAACTCGGCGTAAATCCGGGCCGCAGTTTGCAGATCACCGGCTTCGAAGGCCTGCTCGGCCTGGGCCAAAGCGGCTTCGGTTTCCGCCTGGGCGTCCGGACCGAGCAGACGGTCAATGAATTCTCGGACACCGCTTTCCTGCTGGGCGCCCATGAAGCCATCGAGCGGCTGTCCGTCGCGGAACGCATAAACCGTTGGAAGAGACTGGATGCGGAGCTGACCGGCGATGGCCGGGTGGGCGTCGACGTCAAGCTTCACCAGGCGCACCTTGCCGCCATAGCTTGTGACGACTTGTTCCAGGATTGGCGTGAGTTGTTTGCATGGGCCGCACCAAGAAGCCCAGAAATCTACCAATACAAGACTGTCCTTCGATGCCTCGATGACGTCCTTGGTAAAATTGGCGGTGTTGGTGTCCTTGATAAGGTCACCGGTGGTGTCTGGTGATGCGGCCGCAGATGACTGGCCAAAACCGAAGTTCATGATACGACTCCACGTGCTTTTCGTTCGGAGCTGGGGCCACAAGCCAGCGGAAACAGAACCCAAAAAACGGTGGCAGGCATATGGTTCATCAGTCCCTGTTATTCAATGACATAATCCGCGGTTCGTGGCCACATTCGCGTATGAATCGCAGCAGGTCGTCGCGTCCGATGGCGGTCGTTGCAGTATTCACGAGCGGATGACAGTTGATCGTCTCAAATTTCATGAGTGTTTCGTCGACGATGACACTTTCGATCCGGTTCTGCGTGTCGTTGATGATGCTGAAAGCGGTGACGGAACCAGGTTCAATCCCAAGAATATCCATCATCAGGTCTGGTTTTCCGAAACTCAGGCGCGCGCAACCAATCGTTTTGTGCACGGTCTTAAGGTTGATGTCCGTATGGCTCTGCGCGACGATTAAGAGGATTTTGCCCTTGGCGTCCTTCAGAAACAGGTTTTTGGTGTGGCCGCCCGGGAGTTTGCTTTCCAGAGCATCGCTCTCGGCAACGGTGAATACGGCCTCGTGTTCGACCGTCTCGGTTGCAATGCCTAGTTTTTGCAGTCGATCGAACAGGTCCTTTTGCGTCGCGGGCATCACGCAGTTTCCTTGGAGTTGTGATGAAGTCAGGCTCTAACTGGCGCGCGCGGCGCGGTTCGTTCGCGGTCGTAACCAAACGCTGGATTTCCGGGTACAAGATGGCTTGCATTCCCGTCGCGATTGGTTCATAAACCGGGGCTGCTTGGGCCGCAAGTGCTGAAGCAGGCCGATGGAGTGCGGGCGTAGCTCAGGGGTAGAGCATCACGTTGCCAACGTGAGGGTCGTGAGTTCGAATCTCATCGCCCGCTCCATTCACAAACGCCGACATCCCGACGTTCACGACTCTGACTGATGGGCTTCAAGGCGTTCCAGCAATTCCTGTGCGAGATTGCGGAATGCGTGACCGGCCGCGCCGGGGTATTTTGCGGCGAACGAGCGTTCGTCGGCTTGAAAGCGGGCCGCCTGTTGCAGCGCCGTCATGCGGGGAATGACGCTTTCAAAGCACCAGTTGTCCTCATCCTGCAGCAGCCAATTGTGGTATTCCTGATCGACCGGTGAGGCCATCTCCTTCATGTTGATGAGAACTCCGAGATGCGTGGCAAATCCCATCTCCGGGTGCAGGCTCTTGAAACGGCGAAAAACTTCCAGCCCACAGGTCGAAATGTAGTCTGCCTTGGTCGGTGTGATGTGAAAGTCAGCCTCGCGCAGCCAGCTTTCGGTGAGAACCGACAGACCCGGCGGGCAATCGATCAGAATAATATCGAACGCCGGCTTGATCTGCTTTAGAAGTTTCGCGATTTCCGTTCGCAGTCGCGTGTGATGGCTTTCGCGCGAGACCTCGCGTTCAAACAACGTCAGCTGGACGTCGCTCGGCAGCGCCAGGATCGAGTGCGCCTCGTCAATGTCCGACAATCCGGGAACGACGAATTTACGCCAGTCCTGTCTTTGATTGTTCAGGACCGTTGAGACCAGGTATTCGACAATTGTATTGCCTTCCGATTGGATCCGATAGAGATCCGTGGTGCTCATGAGCATGGAGCTGACGCTCGCCTGGGAATCCGAATCGATCACCAGCACGCTCTTGCCGTCCATCGCGGAAAGCGTTTCGGCAAGGCCGAGGACAACGGTCGATTTACCGACGCCGCCTTTTGTATTCATTACTGCGATCGAATTCTTCAACAGTGCTTGTCCCGGCAGGTGCCCTTAGAAGTGATTCGGAACCATGAACAACTCTTGGTGCAAAGTCATGACCAATGGCGCTTGAATGTGTCCGTGGTCCGACGGCGTCCAATGCCATTTCCGGCAGTTTTTGCCGCATACACGACCGGCAGCCGGAACAGCGCCCGGTGTAACGCACTTCTTAGTGTAATGTGAGATTGGTCGGGCGGAAACTGCGGCCCGTAGTCGTCGCGGGAGATGCCGCGACAGCTTAGCTCGCCTGCTGGGTCGCGGTTTCGGCCGTCGCCCGGTCGAGATCGAGGGGCGGTGGCTGTGCAACCGCGGCGCGCAAGCGGTCGAGATAGGCGCTGATTGTTTCGTTGTCGTATGGCGGTGCGGGCCGAGCGTCTTGGTCACGGTTAGCCGAGTGGGTTTGCCCTGGTGATCGACCTTTGATGCGTGCGCTGCGGGACGGAGCTCGAGAGTCGGGAAATGCCGCACGATTCGTGCTTCGGCAGTCGATGTTGTGCGGCCGTGCGTCTAGTGCCAGGGCAAGCTGCACTGGCTCGATTTGCGGCAGAA
>JBPCWB010000099.1:0-46760 GCA_051009955.1 Hyphomicrobiaceae bacterium
CCCATGATCATCATGGTGGCGTGGCGCTTCGTCCAGCATTCCCCGATATTCGGACAGCCGGCCTCCTCGCAAACCGTGTTCAGGTTGTTTTCGCGGACGATTCGCCGGGTTTCGGCATACTCGACCGACCCCGGTGCACGCACCCAAATCCAATCCGGCTTTCGAATGACCGGAGTATCGGCACGCGCCTGTTTCTCGGGATGGCGGACCTTGCTATCAATCAGTGTGACCATCACCACGCGATCTCAATGTCTGACTTGGTTATTTATACTTGGTTCGCACTGATCGCACCACAAGACCACGCAAGTGTCACATCTCGCCCGGAACCACTCCTGCTCAGCATGACGCACATCGAGCCAAGTTCTAGCGACCGAGAATGCGTGCAAGCACGATCACGATCAACGCGCCAATGGTGGAGACCGCGATTTGGTTGCCCCAAGGCCCAAGATCGAATGGGAGATTAAGGAGTCCCTGTTGCACCATGGTGCCGCCAATAAATGCACCGATGATGCCGACGATCACGTTGCGGATCAGCCCTCCGCCGCCAAGAAGTAGGCCGGCCAACCAGCCAGCGATCAGGCCATTGATCGCCATCACGATCCAAGGCCAATAAGGTCCAAGTTCTTCCATCGTTCCCTCCCGGATTACGCTCGGATGATAATTGTCGTCAGGCGATCAATCGTGCGACGATGACAACGACGATCGCGCCAATCGTCGACGTTGCAATCAATGATGCCACTTCGTTCTTGATCCCCAAATTGATGCCCGCGGTCTTCAGCAGCCAGCCTCCGACAAATGCGCCTATCACGCCACTCACCAAGTATCCAAGGAGCCCCCAGCCCGAAGGTCCGACAATAAAGGATGCCAGATAGCCCGCCACGAGTCCGGTGAGCGCGAAAATGATGATCGAGCGATTGTCCATTTCATGTCCCTAAAAGCCAGGTCCTGAGCGCCACAACTCATGCGTTTACATGTGAATGACTCGACCGTATGCGTCCAAGACGCTTTCATGCATCATTTCTGACAGAGTCGGATGCGGAAAGATCGTCCCCATCAGATCCTCTTCCGTGGTTTCAAGTTGCATTGCCACCACAAACCCCTGGATCAACTCCGTGACCTCGGACCCAATGAGGTGGGCCCCCAACAATTGCCCAGACGTCGCATCAAAGATCGTTTTTACCAGGCCCTCGGGTTCGCCCAGCGCAATGGCTTTGCCGTTGCCTTGAAACGGGAAGCGACCAATCTTGAGCTCATATCCGGCCGCACGCGCCGCATCTTCTGTTAGCCCGACCGACGCGATCTGAGGCTGACAGTAGGTGCATCCGGGGATCTTTGTTTTGTCGATCGGGTGCGGCGCTGAGCCCTTGATTGCCTCGACACACACAACGCCCTCATGTTCCGCCTTGTGGGCCAGCAGTGGAGGTCCCGCAGCATCACCGATGGCATAGATGCCGGGGATGTTGGTTTGACCAAAGTCACCGGTGACAATACATCCATTCTCGATGGCGACGCCGATGCTCTCAAGCCCCAGACCATCAGAATTGCCAATGACTCCCACCGCCGAAATCAATCGCTCAGCGCTGACCGTCTCACCCGCGCCGTCGTTGCGCTCAACAAGACAACTGACGCTATTCGAAGTTTTTTCGACTTGCGTGACCCGAGCACCGGTGAGAATGCGAATGCCCTGCTTTTCGAAGGATTTGCGGGCCAGCTGTGAGATCTCGGCGTCTTCAACCGGCAGAATGCGATCGACCACTTCGATAACCGTAACCTCGGCACCCATCGCCCGGTAGAACGAGGCAAACTCGATGCCGATGGCTCCGGATCCCATGACAATGAGTGAACGCGGAAAGGCCTTCGGCACCATCGCCTCGAAGTAGGTCCAAATCAGATTTCCGTCCGGCTCGATTCCGGGCAGCACGCGCGGGCGCGCGCCCGTTGCGACAATAATATGTGCCGCATTATAGAGACCGGGACCCAGCGCCCCCCTCGGCGGAGGATGTTGCGGCTCCATCGCCGCCTTCCGGGGCGCCGTGACGCTCACTTCACCCGGAGCCTCAATAACGGCTTCTCCCCAGATGACGTCGACTTTGTTCTTTTTGAGTAAGTGACCAACCCCTCCATTGAGGCGGCCGGAAACCTTCCGTGACCGTGCCACGACCTGCTCGGCCTGCGCCGTCACCGTGCCGTGCAATTCCAGGCCAAAGTCAGCGGCGTGGTTGGCATAGGTCAAAATTTCCGCGGATCGCAGAAGTGCCTTGGTGGGAATGCACCCCCAATTCAAGCATATACCACCGAGATGCTCCCGCTCAACGATTGCCGTGCGCAAACCGAGCTGGGCGGACCGAATGGCGGCAACGTATCCGCCCGGTCCCGCGCCAATCACAAGAACGTCGTAGCTCTGCACCCCATTCCCTCTCGTTCAGCTCCGCCCGGTGCAATCATCACCTCCGCTCGCGTGGTCGACTGCGGGCGTCCTGGCATTAAGACCCCATTTGGCCGGGGGATCAAACACAACCTCAGGAACCGGTTTGACCGAGCAATGAGCGCGCTCTTGGTGCGGATAACGCGATTGAATACCCACAAACCATCAAAGGTGCGGAGCTAGAATTGTTGACTGTTGATGGACGTCTAACAGTGTTTTCAAACCACGGAGTTGAGAGATGTGCCGGCCCACTAAACGTGGCACTGATTGCTGAGATACGAATTCAGCAAATCGTTGTAGCGCTGGACCTCGGCCTGTTGCTTGCTGCTCAAGCGCTTGCCACGCCCGGCCGCATCAGCCCTCATGTGGACGCCGCGCGCTTCGTATCGGCCCAACTCCCGCTTGATCGACTTGCAGCTTCCGCCGGAACTGAGGGCCATTCCACCGCCCGCAGACGGCCCACCCGCGCAGCCGGACAGCATCACGGCCACAATGAACAAGGCAGATCCACTGAAAAGCTGTAAGCCCTGGCCCGACATGCTGACTACTCCCAAGACTGCACACTATGCAGATGTAGTGAACGCGGACCATAGCGCTACCCGCAGCGCGGCTCCAACGCAATCAGAATTCTCTTTTTCGCCGGTGGTGTTGAAAAACGGCCATAGCCCTCCGCAAAAGCAGAGGACGTAGCTCTCGTTGACGAGACGGGCGACCGCTCTGCGACCGTGACCGGTCGTTCTGCGGCCGCTCGTGGCCTAATTCTTGGCGGCAGCGCTCGCTGGCGCGGTTTGGGCCGCCATCTTAGGCTTCATGACCGGCGCTGCACTCGCCGTCGTCGGAAGCTTGGAACAGCGCAGCCGAAACTCTGTGTTGGCCTGATTGAGTTCGGCCACTTTGCCCAATGCCGCACGCTTGATGACGACTGTCTTACTCTTGCCGGCCGCAGCCTTTTCGACACGAGTGACGGTTCCTTCCGAGCGCAGCAAGGCAATTCTGTTTTGCAAAGCCAAGCAGGCCGGATCGACGGCAGCAACGTTGGGTTTCTCGGGTTGCACCGAGGCCGTCGTCAACAACGACGAATTATCGCTTGCACACCCAGCTAGGCCCAGCAGCCCGATCGCCGCAGCGATTGAAGGCACACGAATGGAGCGCATAGACGCCTCCCCTAATTCACCGAATCTCACAGATACTCGATTCGATGGTTGCCCCCTTGCACGACTCGGAACAACCCGAATCGAAGGCAATCACGTGGATATCCGCCCCGCTGTATAGATGCAGCCTGATTACATGTATAAATGTGCCCAAAGAGCAACAATAAATTCAAACACAATTAGATTTCCTGCATCATTGTGCCGACAAGGCAACCCGGCCCTATACCAACATGCGGACCGGATCCTCAATGAACGTTTTGAAAGCGTTGAGCAATTCAGCTCCAACGGCGCCGTCCACGACGCGATGATCGCAGGACAATGTGCAGTTCATGATTGTTGCAACTTTGACATCATCGCCAACCACAATCGGTCGACGCTCACCTGCACCGACGGCGAGGATAGTGGCGTGGGGCGGATTGATTACGGCGTCGAACAACTTGATCCCATACATCCCCAGATTGGATATTGAGGTCGTGCCGCCCTGATACTCGTGCGGCGCGAGACGTCGCTTGCGGGCGCGGCCGGCGAGATCCTTCATCTCGTTCGAAATCTCTCCCAGGGTTTTGAGCTCGGCATGACGGATCACGGGCGTGAATAATCCGCCCTCGACTGCTACCGCCACGCCGACGTCGGAATGGCGGTGCTGCAACATGCCGTCGACCGTCCAGGTTGCATTGGCCGCTGGGACCTGTTGCAGGGCCAGGGCCAACGCCTTAATCACGAAGTCATTGACCGAAAGTCTGTAGGCCCGCGGCCCCTCGGTCGGCGCGGCGTCATTAATCCGCGTCCGCGCCCGAAGCAATTCCTCCAGCACGCACTCAACCGTCATATAAAAATGCGGGATCGTCTGTTTCGATTGGGTCAGGCGCTGGGCGATCACGCGGCGCATGCCATCGTGCGGGACCACTTCATACGACTGCGCGTCATAGAGTGCCAGGATCTGCTCGTCCGGCATGGCCTCGATTGCCGGTTTCCCCGGCACCGGCACGGCCTCGGAGACCTCCGTCGAGAGAGAGCGGCTCTCCGCACCTGACGCCGGTATGCCTTCGGCGATCAGTCGGTCAATGTCGGCCTTGATGATACGGCCATGCGGCCCCGAACCAGCCACCGCAGACAGTTCGATGCCGGCATCGCGTGCCATCCGTCGCGCAAGTGGTGACGCAAATGTTCTCGCCGGTCCGGCCTGCCCATTGCGTTCCGGTCTTGCCGGATTGGCTGTCGGTTCCGGCGCACGCTCGAAATTACTCGCCGCCGGCTCTTCGACTGGGGTCGTTACCGCTGCAAGCCCTCCGGTTTGATTGTCCTGCTCCGTTTCGCTCAAAACCGGCCCGGGGTTCGCGGCCGAGGCTGACGCGGCCACATTTCCTGCGTCGACGGCGGCTGGATCATCCCCCTCCTCCAGCAACAGCGCAATGGGCGTATTGACCGCCACGCCTTCAGTCCCTTCGGCAACCAGGATCTTGCCAACGCTGCCCTCTTCGATGGCCTCGACTTCCATCGTCGCTTTGTCGGTCTCGATCTCCGCGATGACCATTCCCGGTGTCACCGCGTCACCTTCGGTGACCAGCCACTTGGCGAGCGTGCCTTCCTCCATTGTCGGCGACAGCGCGGGCATCAAGATTTGGATCGGCATGGCGGAGGCTCTTCTCAGTGCAGGCGCGGAATGTGTAAATGGTTTGGCCTTGGCGCATTAGCCAAGCCCGTCTTAGTCGGCATAGCAGACAGATTTTGCTGCCGCGACGACCCGGTCGGCATTCGGCAGCGCCAAGCGTTCCAGATTGGCCGCGTACGGGATCGGGACATCGGCGCCTGAAACCTTGGCAGGCGGAGCATCCAGATGGTCGAACGCCTGAATGGCGACGTTGGCGCAGATTTCCGAACCGATCGAGCATACGGGCCAGGCTTCTTCGACCGTGACCAAACGGTTGGTTTTCCGAACAGACGAAAGGATGGCGTCCCAATCGATCGGGCGCAGGGATCTCAGATCGATGATCTCGGCCTGAATGCCATCGTCCGCCAGACGCTCGGCCGCCTCAAGCGCATAAGACACACCGCGCGCGAACGACACGATCGTCACATCATTGCCCTCGCGGGCAACGCGGGCCGCACCAATTGGAATGACCCAGTCATCTGACTTCGGAACATCACCGGACTGGCCATAGAGGATTTCATTCTCGAGAAACACCACAGGGTTGGGGTCGCGGATCGCAGCTTTCAACAGACCCTTGGCATCGCTGGGATTTGACGGCGCGACGACTTTGAGACCTGGACAATGGGCATACCACGCCGAATAGCATTGTGAATGCTGTGCAGCGACTCTCGCAGCGGCGCCATTGGGACCACGAAAGACGATCGGACAGCCCATTTGCCCGCCGGACATGTAGAGCGTCTTCGCAGCCGAGTTGATGATCTGGTCTATCGCCTGCATCGCAAAGTTCCACGTCATGAACTCGACAATTGGTGAGAGACCGCCCATGGCTGCGCCAACACCGATGCCGGCGAACCCCTGCTCCGTGATTGGTGTATCGATCACACGGCGCGCGCCGAATTCTTCCAGGAGCCCTTGGCTCACCTTATAAGCCCCCTGATATTCCGCGACCTCCTCCCCCATCAAGAAGACATCCGGATTGCGGCGCATCTCCTCGGCCATGGCATCGCGCAACGCCTCACGCATGGTGAGTGACTCAGTGTCGCCGGCTGCCGTCTGCGCCTCGACGGGTCGCGGCGGCACGGCCGTTGCTGGTGCTGCGCTGTCTGCGGCCGACAAAGCAGACGCCGCGGGCTGGAGATCGGCCGGCCGAGGTGGCGCGGAAGGAGTTGGCGTCGAAATGTCAGGTGCCTGCGCGCGGTCCGCGCCGTTCTTGTGAGGTGCAGCTTCAGCTACGACATCAACTGTTTCGTCTTCGCCCGAGATCAGCGCAATGGGCGTGTTGACTTTCACGCCCTCGGTTCCCTCCGCAATGAGAATGCGCGACAGCCGGCCTTCGTCGACGGCCTCGACTTCCATCGTGGCCTTGTCCGTCTCAATCTCTGCGATCACCATACCGGAAGCAATGTCGTCACCTTCCTTAACCAACCACTTGGCTAACGTTCCCTCTTCCATCGTCGGCGACAGGGCAGGCATCAATATCTGTGTGGGCATGGTGTTCTCTTAATGGGCGCTTCACAACCGGGTCTGCTCAACGATGCACTCCCTCAGGCCGGGACAGGCAACAAGACATCGGTCCACAACTCTGCCGCGTCCGGTTCCGGACTGGATTGGGCAAACTCAGCGGCCGCATTGACGGTGGCGCGGATGTCGCGATCAATGGCCTTGAGCTGCTCCTCAGTGGCATGTCCTTCGGCCAGCAGGCGATGACGCACCCGCTCGATCGGGTCCTGCTCCGAACGAACACGATCAACCTCTTCCCGCGTTCGATACTTGGCCGGATCCGACATCGAATGTCCGCGGTAGCGATACGTCAGCATTTCAAGGATGTAAGGGCCGCCACCGTTTCGAATGCCGCCGACAATGCGCTCGCCTGCCTTTTTGACGGCACGCACATCCATACCGTCGACCTGCTCTCCGGGAATATCGAATGATGCGCCGCGATGCGAGAAATCGGTTGTTGCGGCGGCCCGTTCGGTCGACGTGCCCATTGCGTACTTGTTATTCTCGATAACGAAGAGGATAGGAAGGTTCCACAGCTTGGCCATGTTGAAGGTCTCATAGACCTGCCCTTGATTGGCTGCGCCGTCGCCGAAGTAGCAGAAGCATACGCCATCGTTGCCGCGATAGGCATTGGCGAATGCCAGCCCCGCACCAAGTGGCACCGATGCCCCGACGATGCCATGGCCACCAAAAAAATTCTTCTCCTTTGAGAACATGTGCATCGAGCCGCCCTTGCCGCGCGAATAACCGCTGGCACGCCCGGTGAGCTCGGCCATTACGCCTTTGGGGTCCATGCCTGTCGCAAGCATGTGGCCGTGATCCCGATAGGTCGTAATCACCTGGTCCCCATCCGCCGCGCACATCTGCAGGCCGACAACAACGGCTTCCTGTCCGATGTAGAGATGGCAGAACCCGCCGATGAACCCCATGCCGTATAGCTGGCCCGCCTTCTCTTCGAAGCGTCGGATCAACAGCATCTCGCGATAGGCCAGGAGTTCTTGTTCAGCGGTTAGCGCAGACATGCGGCGTTCTCCCCAGACTCAGGACATCGTTTGCCGGCGAGGAACGAATTGGCAACGCCAGCAGCAATCTGCTTCCGGTCACCACTCACCGCGATCCCCACAGCAACGCGCGCTGCAACCGGACCGGAGATACCCCTTTTGCGCTAAACTACACGACGCGTCGCGGCGATGCCAACTGCGATCATCGGCGTCTTCAGCTGTATGTGATCAGAAATGAACTTAGCGACGCAGAATAGCGTCCTGCGGGTAAGCAAAGCCAAGGTCACGCTGAGCGATTTCTTCCACAATATCCCGGTGGGGAGGATCGCTCACCAGCAACTTGACGTGCCGGTCGAGGCGAGCGTGCACGAGCTCAAGGCTCTGGATTTCCCGCGCCAGCACCGCTGACCGTTCCATCAATCTGGCTTGAGCCTCAAGCCCGTGCCTGCCGTTAATGGCGTGATGAATAAAGTAAGCCGCGAAGAATGAACAGCCGAGCAATACCGTAAACGACTGTAACGGCCTCCTCATTCGTCTGCTTTGAGAGGTCATACGCAAAACTGGTCATTCCGAAACAAGGAATTCCCTAGACATAAGCTGACATGTTTAACGTCAGGTAAAATGCACCTCCCATCTAACCTTTGCCTCAGGCCACAGCACGTCCCGGCAGAATACTCTTGCCAGCGTAAAGGGCCGTGTCACCCAATTCCTCCTCAATCCGGATCAATTGGTTGTATTTAGCAAGGCGATCCGATCGGCTCAGAGAACCGGTTTTGATCTGACCGGCATTGGTCGCGACCGCCAGATCAGCAATCATGGCATCTTCCGTTTCACCGGAGCGATGAGAGATGACAGCGGTGTAGTGGGCCTGCTGGGCCATGGTCACTGCGCCGAGCGTCTCCGTTAGCGTCCCGATCTGGTTGACCTTGACCAGAATCGAGTTGGCTATACCTTCATTTATCCCGCGCGCAAGTCGCTTGGTGTTCGTGACAAAGAGATCATCGCCGACCAGCTGGCACTTTGCGCCGATCTCACGCGTCAGGTCCGACCAGCCGGACCAGTCGTCTTCTGCCATGCCGTCCTCAATCGAGACGATTGGATAACCGGCAACGAGGTCCGCCAGGTAGCGTGCCATCTCGGCGCTGGAAAGTGATTTCCCTTCACCGGCCAGCTCATATTTTCCATCCTTGTAGAATTCCGTCGCGGCACAATCCAGCGCCAGCATGACGTCCTCACCTGGCCGGTAACCGGCCGCCCCGACGGAGGCCATGATGAAATCCAAGGCTTCGCCGGCCGAGCGCAAATTCGGAGCGAACCCGCCTTCATCCCCAACATTGGTATTATGGCCCGCGTCCTGAAGCTTCCTGCGCAGCGTATGGAATATCTCCGACCCGACACGGATGCTGTCACGGCAAGTAGCCGCCGCCACCGGCATGATCATAAACTCTTGGATATCAATCGGGTTGTCGGCATGTGCCCCCCCATTGACGATATTCATCATCGGCACAGGTGTGACATGTGCTCCGGCGCCGCCGAGATAACGGTAGAGTGGAAGGCCGCACGCTTCGGCGGCCGCCTTTGCGACGGCCATTGACGTGCCGAGAACAGCGTTGGCGCCAAGCCGGTTCTTGTTGTCGGTGCCATCGAGATCCAGAAGAGCATGGTCAATCCGTCGCTGATCCTCGCCGTCCATACCGCGCAGCGCATCATAGATCTCGCCATTGACCGCGTTTACGGCCTTCTCGACACCCTTGCCAAGATACCGCGCATCGTCGCCGTCGCGGAGTTCAACCGCCTCGTAGGCTCCTGTCGAGGCTCCGGACGGGACACCGGCGCGCCCCATGGAGCCATCTTCGAGGACAACATCCACCTCGACGGTAGGATTGCCCCGACTATCTAGTATTTCACGACCAATTATATCGATGATGGCTGTCATTGCTGGCTCCGGCTCTTGGCTGTCTCCGCAGCCTTTTAGCCCGGTTCCGTCATGGTCGAAAGCTCTTAACGCGGAGTCACGCAGCGCGTGTGCACCCATTCAGGCTGACGTGCTAAACTGGCGACCGCAAGGATCCTTGCAGAACAGCAGCACCAGGCGTAGACGAGACGAAGCAACATGACGAACGACCGTGAGACACTCATTGAAGCAATCGACTGGGCCATTGGCGGCGAATGGGAAAAGGCCCATGCCACATGTCAGAAGATGGAGGGCGATACCACTGCCGACTGGCTGCACGCCATTCTCCATAAGATCGAGGGCGACGAGCAGAACGCGCGCTACTGGTACCGCCGGTCGGGACAGTCCTACGAGAGCTGGAACGATCCAGCTGAAGAACTCAAGGCCATGAAGGCCGTAATGACCTACTAGATGAGCCGGGCCAGCGCGGCTGCCCGGAGCCAGGGACAACTTCCAACACGACCAGCGACCGCCTATGACCGATCATACCTCAGGCCTGACCCAACTGGGATCGCCAACCCACATGCCCGCTTCGCCGGAAGAAGCAATATTGGAGCGGGTTCCCAATCCACAGTCTGACACGCTTTATGTGGCCCGTTTCACCGCGCCGGAATTCACCTCACTGTGCCCCGTGACGGGTCAGCCGGATTTCGCCCACCTGATGATCGACTACGTGCCGCAGAGTTGGTTGGTCGAATCCAAATCGCTCAAGTTGTATCTGACATCATTCCGCAATCACGGTGCTTTCCACGAGGACTGTACAGTCGCCATCGGCAAACGCTTGCGGGACCTTCTGGAGCCTCATTTTTTGCGCATCGGCGGCTACTGGTATCCGCGCGGCGGGATCCCCATCGACGTCTTCTGGCAGCACGGAGTGTGTCCGAAGGAGGTTTGGCTCCCCGACCAAAACGTCCCATCCTACCGCGGCAGAGGCTAAGAAGCGGGCCGGGCTAGACCTTGAGCCAATCAGGCAGTTCTTCCATCCGCGCACGCGTCGAGGCAATCGGTTCGCTGGACATTTCGTGGACGCGCTCGAACAAGGCATCCAGCATTTCTTTACGCCCCCCGTTTGCCTCAAGTTCGGGATAGGGGATCAGCTCGCCAATATGACAGCGTAGCGGTTGGCCGACACAACGCCGGAATTCGCTGATCAGCAATGATGTCCTGACCGTCGCGCTATATTTGCTGATCAGGTGGAACAGCGGCGAGCACTGGCCCTCGAAGTAAAGCGGCAGCACTTGCGCGTGCGCAGACTGGATCATCCGTGCAGTAAATGTCTTCCACGGCAACTCGACGGCACGCCCGAACACCGTCGGCGACGTCGCGACTCCACCACCGGGAAACACCACGATCGTTGTTCCCTCGCGCAGCAATTCGAGCGCCTGCTTGCGCGTCGCCAAATTCATCGCGCGCGCCCGACGCGTATCGGAAAAATCGATCGGCAACGAGTAGGGACGTATTTCGGGAACCTTCATGAGGTCCTTGTGCAGCATTATGCGAAACGGTCGACCGAGTTCTTCAGCTAATGCCAATGCCCCAAAGCCATCCAGAATTCCAAATGGATGATTAGAGACGATAACGACCGGCGCGCCCTCATCGATTTCTGGCGGAAACTTCCCCGAGACGATCTCAAGTTGTACGCGAATAAGATCCAGCGCCGGACGCATGATCGGGAGGTTCTGTTCGGCATACTCCCGGCGCCAAATCTCGTACAACGGCACGAAATAATCTCGTCCGGCCAATCGCTCGATTGACTGGATTATCCATCGCTTCAGCGCTGGGTCTTCTTCTGCGGCATATGTGAGTTCTGGAAATTTCATAGGCCACAGCCCGGATCGTTCATCGCCTCTATTCAGCCCGCTGTTCGTCCGGAGGAACCGCTTCCGCAGCTAATGCCGCTACGGCGTCTTCGAGGCTCATGACAGATTGCTTCTGGCTGCCGAGGCGGCGCATTGAAACCGTTCCCTCGTCGGCCTCGCGCTTTCCGATGACCAAGAGAACCGGTACTTTTGCTAACGAATGTTCACGAACCTTATAATTGATCTTTTCATTCCGAAGGTCAATTTCGGCACTCAAACCGGCCTTTGCAAGGCGCTTCTGCACAGATTCTGCGTAGCCATCGGCTTCCGAAACAATGGTGCAGACCATGACCTGGACTGGTGACAGCCAAAGCGGGAAATGCCCGGCGTAGCTCTCGATCAATACACCGAGGAAGCGTTCCATCGAACCGACGATCGCGCGGTGCAGCATCACCGGACGCTTCTTCTCTCCATCCGCATCAATGTAGAAAGCGTCAAACCGCTCAGGCAGATTGAAATCAACCTGATTGGTCCCGCACTGCCACTCACGACCGATCGCATCGCGCAGGACGTATTCGAACTTCGGACCATAGAATGCACCCTCGCCAGGATTCACTGACGTAGTAATCTTGCCCTCTGACTCCGCCTCGATGCGTTGGAGGACTTCCGCCATCACTTGCTCGGCGCGGTCCCAGTCCGCGTCGGTGCCGACCCGTTTCTCCGGACGGGTCGAAAGCTTGACGACAAAATCTTCAAACCCGAAATCACGGTAGACCGACAGAATGAGTTCGTTGATTGCCAGGCATTCCGCCTCGAGCTGCTCCTCGGTGCAGAACACGTGCGCATCGTCCTGCGTAAAGCCACGGACCCGCAACAGCCCGTGCAGCGCGCCCGACGGCTCATATCGATGGACGCATCCGAATTCGCTCACGCGATAAGGTAATTCGCGATAGGAGCGCAGGCCGTGCTTAAAGATCTGCACATGGCCCGGGCAGTTCATCGGCTTGATTGCGAACTGCCGCTCATCCTCCGTGACGGTGGTGAACATGTTCTCGCGATACCAATCCCAATGACCCGACGCCTCCCAAAGAGCCTTATCAAGAATCTGCGGTGCGTTGACTTCCCTGTAGCCCGCGTCGTTCTGGCGGCGCCGCATATAGTTCGTCAGGCGCTGGAACAGCTCCCAGCCCTTTGGATGCCAGAATACGACGCCAGGCCCCTCCTCCTGGAAATGAAATAAATCCATCTCCCGGCCGAGCTTCCGGTGATCGCGCTTCTCCGCCTCCTCCAATCGATGAAGGTAAGCCTTGAGTTCCTTGTCACTGGCCCAAGCGGTACCATAAATCCGCTGTAGCATCGGATTGTTCGAGTCGCCACGCCAATAGGCACCAGCCAGCTTCATCAACTTGAAAGCATTGCCGATCTTGCCGGTCGCCGTCATATGCGGGCCGCGGCACAGGTCAAGCCAATCGCCCTGTCGGTAGATCTTGACGTCTTCACCTGCCGGTATGGCGTCGACCAATTCGACCTTATAGTGCTCACCGACCTTGGCGAAATGAGCTTTGGCCGCGTCGCGCGACCACACATCCTTGGTGAATGGGGCATTGCGTTTGATGATCTCGCGCATGCGCTCTTCGATGCGCGCCAAGTCATCAGGATGAAAGGGTTCATCACGCGCAAAATCGTAGTAGAACCCATCCTCGATCACGGGGCCAATGGTCACTTGTGTGCCAGGAAACAGGTCCTGCACCGCCTCTGCCAGGACGTGTGCGCAGTCGTGGCGAATGAGTTCCAGCGCTTCCGGATCCTCGCGCGACAGGATCTTGACTTCGCAGTCCCGCTCAATCGGGTCGGCTAGATCCGTCAACTCACCGTTGACCAATAAGGCCACGGCGCGCTTTGCCAGCGATTTCGAAATCTGTGCTGCAAGATCGAATCCGGAGAGCCCCGCCTCATATTCTCGGGCCGCACCATCAGGAAATGTCAGGGAAATGTTGCTCACGTTGAATTCCTCTCACTCACTGCAAACCAAGCAGGTAAGATGGCCGCCTATGGGCGGCGGTAATGGCGATCGACCGAGACCCTATCCGGACTCCGGGCGTCGCAACGGCCCGTCCTAAGCGAACCGCAACGCGTCTGCAAGCCCACAACCACCTAGGTGCGACCGCAAACACCATCGTGCGACAACCTGCAGCCGGCGCTGCACGAGCCGGCAATACCGCTTTCGGCCCAGCGTTGAAGCTGGGAAACACAGTGGGTTTAGTGGCGATGATCGTGGGTCGACTGCTCAAGTGGTGGGCTGATCCGGTCGGATCAAGATCCGGTGTACGGCAGGGCCAGAAAACTGCTCGGCCGCAGCAGCGCCCACTCAGGGCCCGATGGCCAGAAGGGTTTCCCGCGCATCCCTGGTCTAGGAGCGGGTGATCGCCCGGTAGGCCACATAACTAACATCGGATACCCGCTGCCACTCCGACACGCGATCACCGAATTGCTTGAAACTATCAAGGACTCTTCGACCCAAATCGTCCGTATTGCCAACTTCCTCGATGACTTCGCGGGAGGTCTTGGCAATCTCGGTCCAAACGTCCTGTGGCACGATATGCAGCTGCACGCCCTCGTTCAGTCGCAAGTCCGCCAATGCATCACCATTGTTGGCGTTATACTCAGCCAACATCAGATTATTCGCTGCCGTGGCCGCAGTCTCAAAGATCGCTCTGTCCGTATCACCGAGGCTCTGCCAAAACCCGCGATTGAGGCCGAGACAAATCCCCGTTCCGGGCTCCTGGAAGCCTGGGAACATATAATGCTGCAGGTATTTGTGCAGCCCGAAGGCCCGGTCGTTGTAGGGACCAACCCACTCGGCAGCGTTGATGCGGCCGGAAGCCAGTGCCTCGGGAATTTCACCGCCAGGCAGCGTCACTGCCTCGCCGCCGAGACGTTTCACGACCTCGCCGCCGAGACCCGGGATACGCATCTTCAGCGACTTTATATCGTCCAGCGACTTGATCGGTTTCTGGAACCATCCGCCCATCTGGACGCCGGTATTGCCGGCGAGAAACGGTTTGATACCGAATTGCGCAGAAAGTTCGTCCCACAACTGTTGTCCGCCACCAAACCGGATCCAGGCGTCCAGCTCCAAAGCCGTCATTCCCATCGGCACGGATGTGAAGAAGTTGTACGCCTTATGACGTTCTTGCCAGTAGTAGTCTGCCCCGTGATACATCTGCGCGTCGCCTCGCGCCACGGCATCAAACGCCTCGAATGCTGGCACGAGTTCGCCGGCGGCAAAGAGCTTGATCTTCATCAGGCCACCGGAAAGACGCGTGATCATATCGGCGACATTCTGGGCCCCTGTGCCGAGGCCGGGAAAATCCCGTGGCCACGTCGTCACCATCTTGAATTCTCTGAAACCCTGGACAATTGCCGGTGCCGCTAGCGCGCTGGTGCCGCCGGTTGCCACGACCGCACCTGCGCTTTGGAAAAATGTCCGGCGATCCATTGCTCCTGCCCCCCAAAAGCAACTTGGCACGCTCCATCGACGGCGTGACTCATTGTTTGCAACCCACGCAGTCCAGATCATTCAAGATGATGGCGAAATCCAGTATGCGGTCAAAAATATTGCAACAGCAGCCTGATAATCGGTGTTCACGATGGCTTTTCAGCCTCGGTCGGCGCGGGGCCGCCCTGAATAGAGCGGCTCGCGCGCAGTTGAGCACCTATGGCCACGACAAATATACGTCTTGAAAATTCCGCATTCTGAGCGTTATCAGGAACCGAATGCACGCACACCCGTATGTTGCATAGGCAGTTTAGCTATGAATTTACGGGAAGATCTTGTTGCGGTACGCTGAAATGCACTAGGCTGATCCATCATCTTTTTATGTCGCAAGTTCCCTGGGGGGGTTTCGTTGTGCGCTGCCTGGTTTGCGTTCTAGCCATGACATGCTGCGGTTTGCTCTTCGGGCTGCCAGCAGCTGCGCAGACGGCGCAACCGCAAACGAACATTTATGCCAAGTTTCGTGACGACATAAACAAGAATGTCGTGACCATCATATCTAGCGAACCGAAAGGCGGCTTTGTTTTCTCCGCCCATGACATCGCCGCAGTTTTCGAACGCAAGACCGATATGCGGGTTATTCCCATGGTCGGCCAAGGCGGTGCGCAGAATGTCAAGGACGTGCTGTACCTTCGCGGCGTGGATATGGGCATCATGCATCCACACGTCATCAAGTACTATGACCAGAATGGGCTGATCGGCCCCGAAGTTGCAAAGCGCATTGCATACATCACTTTGCTCTTCACAGACGAGCTGCACGTCGTCGTGCGACCGGAAATCAAGAGCTTCGACGATCTGCGCGGCAAGCGTATTAATTTCAGCAACAACGGCAGCAGTACCCAGATCGCCATGCGCCTGATCTTCAAGGCTATGAAGATGAAGGTTGAAGAGCTCAATATGGGTCAGGCCGACGCCTTCGAAATGATGAAACGCGGCGAACTCGACGCAACCACATGCGCTTGCTCCAAGCCGTTGCGATCGGTGCGCACGCCGCTCACGGGTAGCGGGTTTAAATTCCTCACCGTGCCGCACACGAATGAACTCAAAGATGTTTTTCTGCCCGGCAGTCTGACGTCGAGCGACTATCCCGAGCTGATACCGGCTGGCCAAAACATCGACACCATTGCCATTCAGACCATCCTCGGTGTTTACAACTGGAAGTCGACCACAACACCGCGCTATCGCAAGATCTCGGACTTTGTCAGGACGTTCTTCGACAATGTCGAGGAATTTGGCAAACGACCACGGCAGCCACAGTGGCGCCCAATAGATGTCGCGGCCAACATCAAGGGATTGCAGCGGTTCGGGCCCGCGCAAGACTGGTTGGCCAAGCGAGCCACGACTGTTGCAACGAAACTGAAGCCGGCCTCCGGCACACCGTCGGCGCAGCGCCAAGCGGCGAGCGCAGCGCCATCTAGCCCTGCGGACCAAGCAAAACTCTTCAGGCAATTTCTCAACTGGGTGAAACAGCAACCGCAAAGGCAATAGCAACGAGCCGCCACAGCAAACGAAACCGTCACCATGATTGAACAACACGGATGCGGACAATCTGGCTTGATTGGCCAAGCAGCAATCGACTCGCACACGACGTCTCGACGAGCTGCACGACTTTTGGTTTGTCTTCTCGTCGCGGGCACGGCATGAGCGAGCCACGCATCGAATGGTGGTGCTCAAGTTGGAGACAAGGCCACGCTCATTGTTGCCGAGCGCATGCTTATCGAGGTCAACAAAGAAGTCCCAGTTGCGATCCAGCTCGACGCGACTGACGGGCTTCCACCGGACAGTTTCATACGCATCGTCGGACTGCCGGACGGCGCAATGCTGACCGAGGGCCATCGCGTGTCCGAGCGCACCTGGGCCGTACCATTGGCAAGGCTGATGCGTTTGCGGCTCAAGATCTCGCAAACGCTCGACGCTACGCGCATTCTCAAAGTCCTGCTCGTTTCACTCGATGGCCGGGTCCATGCCGAAAGCGCAATCACTCTGATGGCACCGCCGAAACCGGTTATACCACCAAAACCGGTCACACCGGCTCAAAAACAAGCCAGCCAGGCCCGCCAGCGCGCCGCCGACGTCATGCGCGCGACCTCACGATTATCCGTCGGCAATACGACGCCACCGTCTTCATTGGGCAACCCCCCGCAAAATACTACAACCACAGCCAAGCTGACACCAACACGCCCAGCCCCGTTGCCGCCAGCCGCGAAACCGCCGCCGCAGTCACCACAGCAATTGCGCGCCGGACGCTTCCTCAAGAGAGGTAACAGCTTCCTTCTCGAAGGTGACGTCAACGCTGCGCGGCAATTCTATCGTCGTGCGGCCGACATCGGCTCGGCCTTGGCTGCCATGGCCATGGCCTCGACGTATGACCCCAACGAGCTCACATCACTGGGCATTCTCGATCTTCCTGCGGACGTTGAGGAGGCGCGAAAGTGGTACGAAAAAGCAAAAACCCTGGGCGCCGCGTCGGCCCAGGCCCGGATTGACCGACTTGCCGCGCAATAGCCGACGGCCCGTGCGTGATCTCTTGGGCGAATGCTACCGGTCTTGGGGAAGCCAATTCAGCGCTCAGCGTCTCGGGCTCTCCAATCCACGAGCGTGGTCTTCCGCGACCACCGACCGTACATCCATGGCCGGAAATAGTGGCGCTCGCGCCTTATGTCTGGAACGGGATCAAATCCCGCCGACCCCCACGGCTGACACCTGCTGAGCCGTGAAACAGTCAACCAGAAACCGCGCCAGGCGCCATTACGCTCGATCGCCTCGATGGCGTAGTCCGAGCATGTTGGCAGGTGGCGGCACGGCCAGCCGAGCCACGGCCTCAATGTCCAACGGTAGACATGAATCGGCGCTTTCAGCACCCACGCAGCGATCCTGGCGATGCGGCCACGCTTTGCGGCAGACATCTCAACTGACGGCGGTCGATTTCGCGGCATGTTGCGTCGCACCTTCCACCATATCTATGGCGCGCTCGACGGCATCAAAAATCAATAGTGTTGAGGCGTGCCGTGCCTTGTAGGGCCGCACAGGCTCAAGCAGCGCGAGATCCGCCCAGCGCCCAGTCGGTGGTGGGCCGTTTTCCTTCAACATCACCCGCATCTGGGCGGCAATTGCACGAAATTCTCCGAACGGCGTGCCGATGATTTCCCGCCCCACGATCGAAGCCGAAGCCTGGCCCAGTAAGCACGCTTTCACCGTCTGACCAAAACCGACAATCCGATCATCCTCAACCGCAATTTCGACACTCACCGTCGAACCACAGAGTTTCGAATGGGCGGACGCTCGCGCATCCGGCGCACTGATCGCCCCGGAAAGAGGTATATCAGCAGCGAGATCCAGCAGCCGGGCGCTGTAGACATCATTGAGATCAGCCATTCTTACCTGTCCAGAGTGCTGCTGCTGAGCCAAAGCGAGTGGTTAGAGCTCGTCTTCTGGTCTATATAATCCAATTCCGCGTACTCGCCACTATCTGCGAACAACGGTCCTAACGTCGTCTCTCCAGTTGGAATTCAATTCAGTCGCCATTATGTCACAGACCAAGCCACTCTCGCATCTGACGCACAGCCTGCCGTCAAACGCGCAAAAACCGTCACGTTCAGAGGCCGAAGCTGCCGTCCGGACCCTTTTGGCATGGGCCGGCGAGGACCCGGATCGCGAAGCTCTACGGGATACGCCAAGTCGCGTTGTCGAGGCATACCTGGAGTACTTTCGCGGATACAATGAGGATCCGGTCGCCTGGCTCGCCGACTCCGATATCCAGATGTCACGCAGTTATGATGACATGATTTTGTTGACCGGCATCCGTGTCCAAAGTTTCTGCGAGCACCATATGACACCGTTCGAAGGCACCGCGAGCATCGCTTATGTGCCGGACAGACGGATCATCGGCTTGTCACGTCTTGCCCGCGTTGTCGATACCTATGCGCGCCGCCTGCAGACCCAGGAAAGCTTGACGGCTCAGATCGGTTGGGCGATTCAGACAGGCCTGGAACCGCTGGGCGTCGCCATTTTGATCTCGGCCGAGCATCAATGCGTCTCCTTCCGTGGAATCCGCCAATCCGGCCTTAAAACTTTGACTTCACGGTTCACAGGTGCGTTTGACAATGATCCGTCATTGCGTTCGCGGTTTCTAACTCTTTCCGGCCACGAGCACAGTCAGATCTGAGTGCGACACGCGGCGACGGTTCCGGCAATGCCGTTCGGCCTGTTCGACAGCGACATGCAGACAAGGCGCCGGGATCAACTTACATAAACGTCGAGACCTTTAGCCGATGCCGACATCATTTCAGCCCTTTGCCAAGACCACATCAAAATCCGAAGCCGAGACGACCAGATCGTTCCAGCCAAGATTTGATGATCACGGCCTCATTCCGGCAATTGTGTCGGACGATACGGGCGGCGAGATCTTGATGTTCGCGTGGATGAATAGTGATGCGCTCGACCAGACTCTACAGACTGGAACCGCACACTTCTGGAGTCGTTCTCGCCGAAAGATCTGGAAGAAAGGCGAGGAGAGCGGCAACACGCTCGCAGTTCGTGAAATGCTGACCGACTGCGATCAGGACGTGATTTGGTTACGCGTCAGTGTTGCCGGTGATGGCGTCGCCTGCCACACCAATCGGCGTTCATGTTTCTATCGGATTGTTCGGCCGACGGACCATCCCGGCAGGCTCGAGCTTGTTTATAAGGCCGACTGATGGACCGTCGATTGACCTAATGGGCGTTGCAAGTTTGCCGGAGCGCAAAAAATGCGCGATTTGCCCATAACCAGCGGCATTGATTTAGGCTACAATAATCACAGAATCGCATGCGGTTACGGGGGATGCAGACGGCATGCAGACCAAAGTCATATTGCGCCTTGCTGAGTGATATTGGGTCTTGGGGATGTCAACGCCAAAAATTGGGATTGCCTTCGGTGGGGGCGCAGCACGTGGCTGGGCGCATATCGGCGTGCTACGTGCGCTGCTGGCGGCCGGCATTCAGCCTCATTTCATTTCCGGTGCCTCGATCGGTGCCGTCGTGGGCGGCTGTTATGCAGCAGGACACTTGGATGATTTGGCAGGGTTCGCCAGTAAGCTGACTCGCCGATCGGTCTTCAGTTACTTCGATCTAAACCTGTCGGGCTCTGGACTGATCAACGGCAACCGGCTCGGGCAGGCGCTGGACATCGCGCTGGGCGAGACAACGATCGAAAGCCTCGATATTCCCTTCACAGCCGTTGCGACCGAGATTGGCACAGGTCACGAAGTTTGGCTGTCCCGCGGATCGCTCGTCGAAGCCATGCGCGCGTCTTACGCCATCCCAGGGGTCTTTCGGCCAGTGCGGTTCGACGGACGCTGGTTGTTCGATGGCGCCTTGGTCAACCCCATTCCCGTCACCGTATGCCGGGCAATGGGCGCGCAATATGTCATTGCGGTCAATCTCAACTCGGATTTGTTTGGCCTAGGGACTGTTCTGGCCGATATCGAAGCCACGCGTGAACAACCGGAAGCGATCGAGCAGCCCCCAACAGTTCCGTCAAACGGCTGGGGTGCCCGCAATCTCTTGAAGCGGCAAATTTTCGGTCGGGCTCAATCAGGCGCCGAAGCGGCTCCAAGCATCTCCACCGTCATGGTTGACGCCTTCAATATCGTGCACGATCGAATCGCGCGCTCACGGCTCGCCGGAGACCCACCAGACGTCATGATCAGCCCGCGCTTATCCGGCGTCGGTTTGTTCGAGTTCCATCGCGCCGATGAGATGATCGAACGCGGCCAAATGGCTGCCGAACGAGTCCTGAGCGACGTCAAGCACGATCTTGATCATTCACCGCCGATATCACGTCCTACGGTCGTCGCGGACGGCTGAAATCGCCTCGACCCGGCTTACCGGGTCTATCCTGCGACGTAGGTCTTAAGCGCATTCGCCTCCATCTCGACCGCAGCGATATGGTCCTTGACGATGTCGCCAATCGACACGATCCCGACGAGTCGGCCATCAGCGACCACCGGCACGTGACGGAAACGACCTTCGGTCATGACCTCCATGATCCGGGTCGTACTGTCGCTTTCGCTGCAGGTGATGACATTGGGCGTCATGATATTGCCGACCGGTTCCGTCAGGCAGGCGGCACCGCGGTTGGCAATGGCCCACATAACGTCGCGCTCCGATACGATCCCCATGACGCGGTTTTCATCCTCGACAATGACCACCGCACCAATGCGGCGCTCGGCGAGGTCCCTGACCACGTCTTGGATCAGAGTCGTCGGTTGTTCGACGACGACCCCACGCCCCTTGATTTTCAGAATGTTGGCAACATTCATGTCCATCGCCTCCAGTGGCTGGGCGGCTGAGGGCTGACGACCGGACATTCAAGACACCGATTTGCTGACCGTTGAAGGTTCGCAATCCGCATCACGTCGGCCGCAGCTCAACTCGGCCCGAAACAGGTGCAGCATTCGCCACACACATCTAAGCTGCGGCATTTTGGGAGTGAAGGCAAGTACACGCAGCAACTGAATTTGCGGCGCTAAGTCTGGCGCAACCCTTGGTCGAACAGGCCAAACAGTAGAAAACCTGCGAAAAATCCGCCGACATGCGCCTCCCAGGCAATCCCGCCGGCATTGAAAACTTCCGCAAAGAACAGACCGAAGATGAGATTGACGGCCGTCCAAACGCACACGGCCACTAAAACACGCCTGTTCGTTAGCGCCGCCACGAGGCCAGGTCGGGGAATGAGCTCTGGATGTTCCTGGATCAGTTGTCTTCCGCCTAACTCGATACCGGTGAAAATCACTCGAAAACTCGCACCCATGAGACCCGAAACGGCACCAGACGCGCCGACAACCACAACACTGGTGAATCCGTTGTACGCAACGTAGGCCAGGGCGCCGGCCACCGCACATACGATGAACAACAGCAACAACCGGACTGTGCCTGTCCGCCGCGCAATCATTGACCCAAATGCTAACAGCCACGCGCCATTAACCAACAAGTGTACCCAGTCCGCATGTAGCAAGGCATGGGTGGCCATCGACGTCACGCCGATAACTCGGCCTCCGGGAAGTTCGGCTCCAAATTCACCCAGGCGAACAGGAAAGAATGCCAGATAGATGAGAACCTGCCGGTCGAGTTCAGGTCCAGCAATCTGACGCAGGGCGTGAATGCAGACCAATGCTCCTAGCAACGCCGCAACGCCCGCCGGCACATTGAACACAGGCTGGCGTACTGCGACCTGGTCATCCATCGTTGCGGCTCATCCCGTTCACCATCATCTCCACGATCTCGCGATTATCGTTAATACCGGGGCTCGCATCCCGCCTTGGCATGGATCCTGCTCTAATCCAGAAACCACTCGGACGCATGGCCCCGTTTCCGCGGTCAATTGTCATTGCTCCTGAATGGATGCGACGTTTTTGAGACCGGGATTTCTTGTGCAACGACTGGAACCAGTAGGGCCACCTTTAAAAGCAATGCAACAGCCATCCTGCAAGATCCTATACGACTACTGGCAATCTTTGCGCGCGGGCCAAATCGTCCCACGGCGCATGGATCTCGACCCCACAAGGATCTCAGCCATTCTGCCGAACACGCTCCTTCTCGAAAGGACGGATCACGATCGCCTCACTATCCGCCTGGCCGGGACCCGCCTATGCGAGTTATTTGGCCGGGAACTCCGTGGGCATGATTTCCGCCGTCTTTGGACGGCTTCGGATCAACGCCTGCTGCAGCATCACATCGCCCTTGGGGCTGCATCTGGTGAAGGCATCGAGATCTCCGTGCAAACACAGACAAGCGCTGCGGCCAGCTTCATGACGGAACTGGTCCTTCTACCATTGACCGACAACCAAAATGTTATCACGCGCTGGGTCGGCGCATGGGACATGGACGTCGCGCACCACTGGAGCCCCGGTGATCATTTGACGGGCTTCAAGATCTGCTCCTGTAAGGCCATCAATGATGCCTTTGCGGCAGTACCCCGAACGGTGGATCAACGACACGCCGAAGCCGCACCGATGTTTGTGTTGCCGGCAGCAGATCGATTTGTCCGGCAGCGGCATCGCTATTTTCGCGTCTACGACGGTGGCCTATCAACACCTGACCCGGCGCCCGATCGGCACTGACGTTCGAATACCCAACTCGCATGCGACTTATGGTCAATATTTTCAATTCTTGCGGGCGCAACACGGCAATCACAACCTGTTTATTGTCTCACGGTGAGACAGAAGATTTGCAGTTCCTTAACCCCTTCCAACGATACTTCGGCCAACGCAATTGATGAATGTTCCGGCTTCGCACCGAAGCAGGAACGCATAGCTGCAAGGGTCTCGTCTTGTCAGAAGCCAGTCTTCCCTCCCCGGCTCGAGACCTGCGCCACTCTCGCATTTCGCCAGACCGGCGGCGCCACAAGCGCGTTGAACTCGCGCTCCTCGGACGTTTCATGCGCGCCAGCAAAAACGAATATCCTTGCTGTCTGCTCAACATGTCAGTTGGCGGTGCCCTCATCTCCTCACCGGTGTCGCTCGACCTCGACGAACGCATCGTCGTTTACTTCGATGAACTCGGTGGCCTTGAGGGTCATGTCGTTCGTCAGTTGGATACGGGCTTTGCAATTGAATTTGCAGCCACACAACGCAAGCGCCAAAAGCTCGCCGCTCAACTGACGTGGCTCATCAACCGCCACGAGGCCGGACTGCAGGATTTGCGGAAACCCGGTCACGAGCGGCGAGTGCTCGAAAATACGACAATCACGGTTCGTCACGAGAACGGCGAGAGCGAGGAATGCAAGGCCCTCGACGTCTCGATCTCCGGTGCGTCTCTACAGGGCCACAGCAAACCGCCCATCGGCACTATCCTCACGGTCGCAAACCTACGCGCCAAAGTCGTCCGACATCACGCCAACGGCTTCGGCGTAGCTTTCGTCGAACTCCAAAAGTCCGAAGCCATCCGCAAACACTTCGGTTGAGGTTACAACACCATAGTAAGAAGGTAATGCCATGCGTAAGAGCGTTAGTTCCATGTCCTCATGGTGGCGAAAGTTATCCCCAGCCACCTTTCGAACGCACAATGTCCAAAATTTCTCGACATCCCGTTCATACTGTGCGGGTGTAGAGTTGGTTGGTAAAGCGTTGGTGCGTTCGGGGGTCAGTATGCGGCTTGCGAGTTTGTTTGCGGTATTCGCTATAGTATTGTCCGCAGGGCCGGAATTCGCAGCGCAGGCCAACAGTTCCAAATCGCGCTTCATGCGCGTACATGGCCAAGCCATCCCGCCATACGGATTCATTCAGTTCTGCGAGAGCTATCGCAGCGAATGCCAACCGGGCCAACGCCGCAACGCGCGTTTCACTGCCAGCCTCAACCGCTTGATCGAACTTGACGAAATCAATCGCAGGGTCAATCGGGCCGTCAAGCCAGCCACGGATTCCGAGATATACGGCGTCGAGGAATACTGGACGTTCCCCAACGTCCAGGGCGACTGCGAAGACTATGTTGTCTTGAAGCGGCGCCTGCTTATGAAGGCCGGATGGCCAGCGAGTGCGCTCTTGATCACAGTTGTCATGGACGAGAACAATGACGGTCATGCTGTACTGACTGCGCGCACAGCACAGGGCGACTTCGTCCTCGACAACAAAACCGCCCAGGTCAAACTCTGGTCGCAGACGCCGTACCGGTATGTGATGCGCCAGTCGTTTATTGATCCAAATCTTTGGATGTCGCTGGACCCGCAGGCGACGGTGACGCCGCAATCCATGGCAGGATTACGCACACAATAACCGGCGTCCTGGATTTGTGCACCGCGGCTCAGGCGTTCTGGGCCGCCATCCCTTTCGAAAACCGTCGCCAGTTCTTCTGGTAGTTGCCGGACGCTTGCCGATTGCGCTGCAAATCCGCCTCCGTGACCTCGCGGACGATTTTGCCAGGCGCACCAAGAACGACGGAGCGCGGTGGAATGACCTTGCCCTCCGGGATCAATGCGTGGGCGCCAATCAGGCAATCCTCGCCAATCACAGCGCCGTTGAGAACAATGGCGCCGATCCCGACCAGGCTGCCGCGTTTGATCGTACAGCCGTGCAGCATGACCATATGGCCAATCGTGCACTCCTCTTCGATCGTCATCGGAAATCCGGGATCCGTATGCAGCACACAGCCGTCTTGGACGTTTGATCCACGGCCAATGCGGATCGGCTCGTTGTCGCCGCGGATCACCGCGTTGAACCAGACGCTCGCATTTTCCTCGAGAATGACGCGACCGACGACAGTCGCGTTGGGCGCAACCCAGCACGCACCTGACTCGGGCATTTCAACGGCAACCCCGTCGAGAGAATAGAGAGTCATTTCAGGACTACCTTGCGGGATACGGCTGCGCCCAGCCCTCAGTTTTGCTCATCGAGGTCAATGTCGAGGATCGCCATCTGGAGCTGATAGCTCACTTCGCCATCCTCATCCTCGCGGTAGAGAGGTGCGATGAATTCCTCGCCGATAAAGACCTCGGCCATATCCGTTTTCTTCGGATGCATGACAACGCGCAATGCTTCCGTATGGAACATCTTGCGCAGGTAGCGTTCCAAGCGTTCAATATCATCTTTCATAGCACGCCCCACCTCTCAATTATTGTTGCTACATGCTGGCGCGCCATAACTTTCCTTGGGACCAGGCCAACGCCCATCCCATGCACACTAACGATGGTGAAATCAATCATCTATTGCGACGCGTTGATCCATTGACCGGGCTGGTTCGGGACAGCCCGCCGGACCGACGATCTTGGCCGGCACGCCCGCCACCGTCGACGACGGCGGGATATCTTTGAGGACCACGCTGCCCGCAGCGATACGGCAGCAATCGCCAACCACAATGTTGCCGAGCACCTTGGCGCCAGCCCCGATCATCACGCTGTTACCGATGGTCGGATGGCGATCACCCGTTTCCTTGCCGGTGCCACCGAGTGTGACACCGTGCAGAAGCGAAACGTTGTCGCCGATCCGCGCCGTTTCGCCAACCACGATGGCATGACCATGATCAATCATGATCCCCTGCCCAATCACCGCCGCCGGATGAATGTCCACGGAAAACGCCTTGGATACCTGGCTCTGCAGATAGAGCGCAAAATCTCGACGTCCCTTCAGCCAAAGTTTGTGCGCAAAGCGATAGGCGACGAGCGCATGGAAGCCCTTAAAGTAGAGCAGTGGCTCAAGGTATCGCCCGCACGCCGGATCACGATCGAAGACAGCGGCTAGATCCGCGCGGAATACCTGCCGCAGCTTGGTATGCTCGGCGAGAATATCCTGGAACACCTGATAGATATGACCCGCATCCACGTCCGGATGACTGAGACGCTGCGAGACCCGGTGGCAGATCGCATCTTCGAGCCGATCCTGGCTGAGAACAGTTGCGTAGATAAAACCGCCCAAGCTGGGTTCGCGCTCGATTGCGCTCTCTGCTTCCAACTGGACGTCCACCCATATGGGGTCGACGCTGCTGACTTGAGACTTTGGGGCTGATTGCGACATTGCCATGAAACGCTCCATGCGCCTGAACTGCGGATGCTGACGCGGATCCTAGGGACCAACATAGGCAAATGTTCTATCGGCGCCAGCCCCATTCCAGCAATTCGGACAACCGACGCTTGCTGAGGACACCCACGAAAAAAAATCTGGTTTGTCCACATCCGTCATTTCGCACCTGCACAATAACTGCCCTGACGCAAATGAGACGCAGCCCGACTGAAATGAACCCACTGCAGTTTCAAGCACTCTGAAAAACGCACAATGCAAAAACATGCCAAACAAGAAAAAATCATACTATCGTCGTAGCCTTGGATAAAACGTTACCCAAAAAGCACATTGGTCTTTCGCTGCAACATTTCACTCGTTTTGTGCAAAACATGGCGACTTTAAGATGGTTGTCGCTCGCAATGCAGCATGCATTTTGGTTGATTCTTCAGACTATTACGCCTTACATCGCTGCCAATGGACGCCGGAAAGCGAGTCGATTGACTCGAGAACAGACCGGCGAATTGAGGAGGCAAACATGGGACTGACAAGGCAGTTGACTTACGCGCTCGCCCTCGCATCGTTCCTGTTCCTGGGAGCGGTCGTCGTCGGCATGATCTGACGGCGAGTCGCAACGCCATCCGAATCAAACACATACACAAATCTGGATCTGGCGCGCTCGGTCTCGGGCGCGTCAGATCTGTTTGTGCGTGTCTCGGTCAGCGTTTGATGGCATAGCCCAGAACAGCGCCGATCAGCGGATAAGCCCGATGCGGTATCCGGACGACGCCATCGATGGCGCGCATGATATCGGGCACCAGCGTGAGCCCGGCAAAAATGACCGCGCAAACAAGGGAAACGATGAGCGTCGATGGCGTCGGCTGACCGACGTCCTTCAGGACAAGTGCCCCGATCAAGCCCACCAACCATACAATCAATGCAACAACGGCGGCCATGACGAACAAATCGAGCTGACCGAGCTTGGGTAGATATTTGAGCACTTCCGGCGTGGCGAACCAACCCACGGCCAATTGCACCAAGATGAGCACCAAGCGTCCGAACATGCGCAATTATCCCCTCAACAAATAATGCCGGTCCCGCTCTGCCTCGTCGGACGGTGCAAGTCAACCCAAACCCACTATGCCGCCGAATCGATTGACCGGCGTGGATCATAGTTGAGCACCGGCGATAGCCAGCGTTCCGCTACAGCCAGCGACCAGCCTTTTCGCCGGGCATAGTCAGCGACCTGATCCTGCTCGATGTGTCCGACACCGAAGTAATAGGATTGTGGATGAGCGAAATAGAGGCCTGATACCGACGCGCCGGGCCACATCGCGCAACTTTCAGTCAGTTTGATCCCTGTGACGTCCGTCGCCTCCAACAGGGAGAACAGTGTTGTCTTTTCGGTGTGATCGGGCTGCGCCGGATAGCCAGGTGCTGGACGAATGCCGTCATAGGCTTCGCCGATCAATTCCTGATGAGTGAGGTTCTCATGCGCGCCATAGCCCCAGAATTCGCGCCGCACGCGCTCATGTAGATGTTCGGCAAACGCCTCAGCGAGGCGATCCGCCAATGCCTTCAGCATGATACTGCTATAATCATCTGTTTCGTCAATGTAGCGGTCCTGCGCCTGCTCCTCGCCAAGCCCGGCGGTCACGGCGAATCCACCAATGTAGTCGCGGACGCCGCTGTCGCACGGGGCAACGAAATCAGCCAAAGCGACATGTGCGCGGCGGCGTTTGGCATCGCGCGCCATTTGTTGCCGCAAGGCATGGAGCGTTGCTATCGGCTCGCCTCGTTCCTCATCCGCGAACACCTGAATGTCATCGCCATCCGAGTTGGCCGGCCACAACCCGATCACACCATTTGCCTGCAACCATTTTTCATCAACGATCCGCTGCAGCATGACGCGCGCATCTTGATAGAGTTTGCGGGCCTCAGCTCCAACCTTGTTGTCGTCGAAAATGGCGGGATACCTGCCGACAAGTTCCCATGTCGCAAAGAACGGCGACCAGTCAATATAGGGAACAAGCGCGGAAAGATCGTAGTCACGGAACACCGTGCGACCGAGCTGAACTGGCACGGGCGGCTGATAATTGGCCCAGTCAATTCCCAACTTGTTGGCACGGGCCTCTTCAAGCGTGATTCGCTGTTTGCGCAACTCGCCGGCACGATATGCCTCGCGCACGTTGTCATACTCGGCCCTCACGCCGGAGACGAAACGATCGTTTTCCGTCTCGGACAACAGCTTCGACACGACGCCGACGGCGCGACTGGCATCCGTCACGTAAACGGTCTGCCCAGTCGTGTAGTTGGGACTGATTTTAACTGCCGTGTGGACCTTGCTGGTCGTTGCACCACCGATCAACAACGGTTTTTCATATCCGGAACGCTCCAACTCGGAGGCGACGAAACACATCTCGTCGAGCGACGGCGTAATAAGACCGGACAGCCCGATGACATCGACGTTCTCCGCGCGCGCCACATCAAGAATTTTAGCAGCCGGCACCATCACGCCGAGATCAATGACCCTATAGTTGTTACATTGCAGCACGACACCAACGATATTCTTCCCGATATCGTGGACATCTCCCTTGACTGTCGCCATCAGGATCTTGCCGGCCTCCGGCATGGCATCCAGTCCGGACGCTTTCTTTTCGGCTTCCAAATAGGGCTGCAGATATGCGACGGCCTGCTTCATGACACGCGCCGACTTCACGACCTGGGGCAGGAACATTTTGCCAGCGCCAAAGAGATCGCCAACAATGTTCATTCCAGCCATCAGCGGGCCCTCGATCACCTCAAGTGGCTTGTCCGCCTCACGCCGCGCCTCTTCGGTATCGGCCTCAATGAAATCATTGAGGCCGTGGACCAGCGCATGGGCAAGCCGCTCTTTTACGGGAGCATTGCGCCAGGACAGGTCGGCTTCCCTCTGCTTGACACCTTCACCCTGAAATCGGACGGCCTCTTCGAGCAAGCGATCTGTCGCGTCCTCACGCCGATTGAGAATGACGTCTTCGCACAGATCCCGCAGCTCGGGATCGATATCATCATAGATCGTGATCTGACCGGCGTTGACGATCGCCATATCGAGACCGGCCTGGATGGCGTGAAACAGGAAAACCGAGTGCATCGCCTGGCGCACCGCTTCATTGCCGCGAAACGAGAAGGAGAGATTGGAAACGCCGCCGGAAACGTGAGCAAACGGCAGTCGCGCGCGGATCTCACGCGTTGCCTCAATAAATGCAACACCATAGGCGTTGTGTTCCTCAATCCCGGTTGCAACAGCAAAGATGTTTGGATCGAAGATAATGTCTTCCGGCGGGAAACCGACATCCTCTGTCAAGATGCGATACGCTCGTTCGCAGATCTCGATTTTCCGTTCGACAGAGTCTGCCTGGCCTTCCTCATCGAATGCCATCACAACCGTGGCCGCTCCGTAGCGCAATATCTTTCGCGCCTGCTCACGAAACGCCTCTTCGCCCTCCTTGAGGCTGATGGAGTTGACGATTGCCTTGCCCTGGACGCACTTCAGGCCCGCCTCGATGACCGACCATTTTGACGAGTCGATCATCACGGGAACACGTGCGATATCCGGTTCGGTCGCGATCAGGTTGAGGAAACGCACCATGGCCTGCTCGCTATCGAGCAGGCCTTCATCCATGTTCACATCGATGATCTGCGCGCCGTTTTCAACCTGCTGGCGAGCAACGCTGACCGCAGCCCCGTAGTCGTTGGCTTCGATCAGTTTGCGAAACCGGGCTGAACCTGTGACGTTTGTCCGTTCACCGATGTTGATGAACGTCGCCGCAGCGGAATGTGTCACGCGTAATCATCCTCCTCGGAAGTCTCAGAACCAGTCCGAACGCTTCCGTGTCATACTCGTTAGATGCCTGATGAGAAGAGGCTCAGGCTTTGCAAATAAGGCCAACCCAACAACCAGAATGCCGACGTCAACACCAACACCGCGCCCGACAGAATGATTGGATCACGCCAGCCACGTGTCGGGGCCAGCACTGTGATCGCGGCCTTGTTCTCATGCACATCGACCACGGCTCCAGCGAGACGTTCCGCATAGGCATCACGCACGACATGGCCCATGATCGGGATGAACAGGCGCCAAGCCGATCGCGTCAGCAACCCGGCCGGCCAGCGGATCGTCGGGTCCACCACCCACAATTCAGACGTCACCTGATTGCGTTTCTCATCGTAGTGTGCCCGCGTGAACACGCTATACTCGCGCGGAAAGTACGCCTGCGCCTTCTGCTTGACGAGTATGCCGACCTCGCCGTCAAGCGCTTCCAGTTCCCGATAAAGCTGCGAGCGCACTTCCGGAGACGACAGACTCACGCTGTCGTCAAGCGTGCGCGGGACCGCCGGCAGCTCGATTTTGATTATTCGCATGGTCGTCCCCTCACGCCCCCCTCACTGATAAAAAACAAAAGCCGCGATCAGAACACCACAAAACACCGAAGCAACCAACAGCCAAGCCAGATTTCTCTTGGGCACCACAGTCCCCGGCTGCCCCGTCGGCTCGATTTGATGACCTGTTGCACTTCCCAAATCCGTTCTGACGGACGGTCGCCAATGCCCCACTTTGGTCGCCTGCGCGCCGATGAAGCCCGTTACCGCCTCCTCAATTGCACCAGACAAGTCACTGGCCAGGGCACGTCGATCAAATTCGACGCCATCGTCCATCTTTGCCGCGATACTGACGCGAAAGATCGGTGCTTCCGTTTCCACGACCATGGTTGTATCGCCCGACATTCCATCTGGCAGGCGGTGACTGACGGTCTCGGCCAACGTCTTGTCAATCTGGCTTTGATGCCGCTCGAGGAACATCAGGATATCACCTACTTTGTGGGCTCTGGCGCGTTCACGCTCTGCCTCGGCCATGTCGGCTGGCAAATCGACCGGAACGACATCGATGTGCCCCGTCACTTCGATTGTGTCCGCCTTTTGGGATGTGTCCTGCTTGTCAGACCTGTCCACCACGCCGCAACTCCCGATCAACGTCACGCTGCATCAAGCCTGGACGAAAGCTTCGAGCCCGGACAGTCGCAGCTTAGTTTCCAGAACCGGCAGCCCGCGTGGTGAGATACCATTTACCGATTGTGCAATCTGGCGAATGTGGTCCGGAGTCGAGCCGCAACACCCGCCGACAATATTGATGAGACCATCGCGTGCCCACTGGCCCAACTCATTCGCCATCTGCTCCGGAGTCTCGTCATATTCGCCCATTTCGTTCGGCAGACCCGCGTTTGGATAGACTGAGATGAAACGATCAGCAACCGCCGACAGTTCAGCAACGTAGGGCCGCATCAATTCCGCCCCCAGCGCACAGTTCAACCCAATCGAGAAGGGTCTGAGATGACGCATGGAATACCAGAACGCTTCCGAGGTTTGGCCCGACAACGTGCGCCCGGAGCGATCGGTGATCGTGCCTGATATCATGATGGGCAAGGCCACGTTCATCGCATCGAAGGCTTCGAGAGTTGCATAACCGGCAGCCTTCGCATTCAAGGTGTCGAAGATCGTCTCAATCAAGATAATATCGACACCACCCCGGATCAGGGCACGAACCTGCTCGCCATAAGCCGTCGCCAATTCGTCGAACGAGGTATTGCGAAAGCCGGGATTGTTGACGTCCGGCGAGATCGACGCCGTCCGATTGGTCGGCCCGACGGCACCCGCAACAAAGCGTGGACGAGACTCGTCTTCGTGCTCTGCCGCGTCCGCCGCGTCTCGAGCAATCCGTGCCGCATGAAAATTGATCTCGTCGGCCAGATCTTCCATGCCGTAATCGGCCAAAGAAATCCGCTGCGCGTTGAAGGTATTGGTGGCGATGATGTCGGCACCGGCATCCAGATATCTCCGATGGATCTCTCGGACGTGCGCAGGCTGCGTCAGAACAAGCAGGTCATTGTTTCCCTTCAAGTCCTGAGACCAATTTGCAAACCGGTCCCCGCGAAAGTCCTCCTCCGTGAGACGCAACTCCTGCACCATGGTTCCCATGGCGCCGTCCATCACCAGAATTCGATCCTTGGCGGCCGCAGCAAGAACGGCCTCGCGAGCGATCTCCGACCTCATGCGATTGCCCTCTCGCCCTGGTTCGTTGCTGTCGGCCGAAGCCCCAGCAAATGGCAGATCGCATAAACCAGATCAGCTCTATTCAACGTGTAGAAGTGGAACTTGCGTGTCCCGCGGTCGACCAAATCCATGACCTGTTCGGCGGCCATTGCCGCAGCAACCAAATGAGTCGTGGCAGGATCATCATCCAGCCCTTCGAACCGTCGAGCCAGCCACGGTGGAATACTGGCACCGCAACGACCAGCAAAGCCCGCGACCTGCTTGAAGTTGTGAATGGGTACAATGCCCGGAATAATCGGACACCAGATCCCGCACCCTCGGACCCGTTCCACAAATCGCAGATAATGCTCGTTGTCGAAGAAGAACTGAGTAATGATCCGTGTCGCGCCGGCATCGATTTTAGCTTTGAGATGATCCAGATCAGCCGCCAGCGACGGACTTTCCGGATGCATCTCCGGATAGCCGCCGACGGACACATCAAATGCACCGATAGATCGAATTCCGGCAACCAACTCGGCCGAGTTCTCGTAACCACCGGGATAGGCTGTATAGCGCGTACCCGCGCCGTCCGGCGGATCGCCACGCAAAGCAACGATGTGGCGAACGCCGACATCCCAATAGTTCGTGATGACGCTGTCGACGTCTTCGCGCGTCGCACCGACGCACGTCAGATGCCCCGCCGGACGCAAGGCGGTTTCCGACACGATCTTCGCAACCGTCGCGTGCGTACGTTCCCGCGTCGAGCCGCCTGCTCCGTAGGTGACCGAAACGAACTCAGGACGGAGCGGCTCCAAGCGGTCAATGCAACGCCATAGGCTGTCTTCCATCTTTTGCGTTTTCGGCGGAAAGAACTCGAATGAAACATCGATCTCTCCGGCCCCCAACAGGCGGCTTCTACGCACTGAACCGTGATCTTCCATCTTCCACCTCTCGAGGCGGATTTGCCTCTTCCATTTCCGGCGCCAGTCGCAGTCGCGCCTGGCGCTCCGCCAGCCAAATCGAAACCGTCAATTGCTGGCCTTCTCCGCTCTTGCCTGGAGCAAGTTTTTCCTGATTGAGGATCTTGAGTTGCGCTCCGGCGAACCACTGCTGCATCTGATCATCGCCGAAACCGAGCCGGGCATGTGCGTAGTGTTCGCGTAGCGCATCGAGATCATGCGGTGCGAAATCAACGACGAGCAATCGCCCGCTCGGTCGCAAGATACGAGAGGCTTCGCTAATAGCGCTTTGAGGATCAGTGAGATGGTGCAGGACCTGGTGCATCACCACAACGTCAGCGGACCCATCGTCGATGTTTAAGTTGTAGATGTCACCTTTGCGCACCTGGGCATGGCGGCAATCGCCATCGTCCAGCTTGGCCCGCGCGTAATTGAGCATCGCCTGATTGGCATCGATACCCAACCCGCGTGCATAGAGATCTGAAAAGAGTTCGAGGATCCGCCCGGTGCCCGTCCCCAGATCCACCAGGAGTTCCGCTGACGTCGCTGCCAACTCGCGACGCATTGCAGCCTCGACAACTGTCTCGTCAACGTACAGCGAACGTAAGTGATCCCAGTCGGCGGCATGGCTCTGGAAATAAGACTGAGCTGTGACCGCACGCTCATCCGTCAGGGCCTTGAGCCGTTCGCGATCGCGCCGGAAGAGCGGGTCCGATGTCTCAAAGCCACCGACGATGCGTCGCGTGAATTCTGCGTTTGCCAACCTGAAAAAGACCCAGCTGCCTTCACGATGACGCTCAATCTGCCCCGCGTCATGCAGGAGCTTGAGATGCCGGCTGAGCCGCGGTTGGCTCTGTCCCAGGATCTGCGTCAGATCCTTGACCGTCAGCTCGCTCGACCGCAGCAGCATGAGGATGCGCAGGCGCGTAATCTCTGCCGCTGCCTTCAGCGCCGCCAGTCCCGCAATCGCCTCGATCTTATCAGTCATCGTTGCTCCAAGCGTAGACGTATATAAACATATCTTTATATGTCAAGCCTGGAGCACAAAGCGTTCCCTTCCTACACAACGGTTAATGCGCCGGTAAGACCATGCGGATAACAATGGCTGCCAGGTGTTAAGCCGTGCGTCATCGCGCATCGACATCCATGTCTCAATCAAATGCAAGGGATGCGAGACAACATGCGATAAATCTTGCAAGTTGGTCATAAACTTGCGGAAAGCTTCACGTATGCAGCGATATCACGCTGAGGGACACACCAATCGACCTGCCATTGACCAGCACCACGTTCAATCATGCTGACATTCGCCAACGCCATGCCGACCACCACTCCTAATGGCCAAAATCGCACTGAACCGGAAAAAAACATGACGAAAACTCTGTCGTTTCTGGCCGCGGCCCGACTACTCACCATCACGCTGGTTGCAGCACTTCCCTTCGTTACGTTTGCGACAAGCCAGGCGGCTGCGCGCAAGGAAGATGCCGCTGTCAAATACATGCGACGGGCCGCGAATGCGCTGATCAATGCCCAACGCAAGGCCTCGGCCAGTGCATTTGTCAATGTCCTGAATACGTACGGTCACGTCCCGGCAATAGCATTGTCTGCGCTTGGTGAGTTTCGCAAGCATCTGCCGAAGAGCAAGCGGCGGACCTACTATAGCGGTACTATGCGATTTATTGGTCGATACGCTGCCATCGAAGCGACCAAGTATCCTGTTTCACGCGTCAAGTTTCCGGCGGCTGGAATTCGCGATGGTCGCAACATCCTGGTCGACAGCAAGGTGCTGATGCAGGATGGCTCACAGTACGATGTGCGCTGGATGCTGCTGCCCAATGGCAGAGGTTTCAAGGTGCGCGACGCCCAAGTTCTCGGCTTTTGGGTCAGCCCGTTTCTACAGACCCTGTTTACCGACTACGTGCGTGAGAATGGCGGCAACGTCAACGCGCTTGTAACGGTCTTGAGCCGCATGCCGTAGCCGCCGCCTGGGTTCGATCCCGGTGAGGGGGCGCCGGCACCCTGTCACAGCAAGCCGGTTCAACGCTCGAAGCGCTTGAACTTGATGCGATGCGGTTCGACCGCCGCGTCCCCGAGGCGACGCTTCTTATCCGCCTCATAGTCGGCATAGTTGCCCTCGAACCACTCGACGTGGCTGTCGCCCTCGAAGGCCAGAATATGCGTGGCTAGGCGATCGAGGAAAAACCGATCGTGGCTGATAACCACGGCACAACCCGGGAAATCCTCAAGAGCGGCTTCGAGCGCCGACAAGGTCTCGACGTCAAGGTCGTTCGTCGGTTCGTCGAGCAAAATGAGATTGGCGCCTTGCTTCAGCATTTTTGCGAGGTGGACACGATTGCGCTCACCACCCGATAGCAGACCGACTTTCTTCTGCTGGTCCGGACCACGGAAGTTGAACCAGCCGGTATAGGCGCGACTGGCCATCTCTTTGTTGCCAAGCTGGATCATATCCTTGCCGTCAGAAATTTCCTCCCAGACGGATTTCTTGGAGTTGAGCGCGTCGCGCGACTGGTCTACGTAGCCGACTTTGACGGTTTCGCCGATACGGATCGTGCCGCCATCGGGTTCCTCCTGCTCCGTGATCATCTTGAACAAAGTCGACTTGCCCGCGCCATTCGGCCCAATAACGCCGACAATACCCCCCGGGGGCAAATTGAAGGACAGATCGTCAATCAACAAACGGTCGTCGAATCCTTTCGACAAACCCACAACTTCGACGACGACGCCTCCTAGTTTTGGCCCCGGTGGAATGCGGATTTGAGCGGACGTGATATCCTCGCGCCCTGCCTCTTCGGCCAGTCGATCGTAGGCCTCGATCCTCGCCTTCGACTTGGCCTGACGCGCCCGCGGGCTTGAGCGGATCCACTCCAGTTCGCGCTTGAGCGCGCGCTGCTTCGACTCTTCCTGGCCCTTCTCAACCTCCAGGCGCTTCGCCTTTTGCTCCAACCAGGACGAGTAATTGCCCTTATAGGGAACGCCCTGTCCACGATCGAGTTCCAGGGTCCATTCCGTAATGTTGTCCAGGAAGTAGCGGTCGTGCGTCACCAGGATCACGCAGCCTGGATAGTCGATTAGGAAGCGCTCCAGCCAGGCCACACTCTCAGCATCAAGGTGGTTGGTCGGCTCGTCCAGCAGGAGGATCTCAGGCTTCGACAGCAACAACCGGGTCAATGCAACGCGGCGCTTCTCCCCGCCAGACAGATTCTCCACACTACTCTCACCCGCCGGACAGCGCAGTGCATCCAGGGCCTGTTCAACCTGCGCATCAAGATCCCAAAGATCCTGGGCGTCGATTTGATCCTGCAGGTTGGCCATTTCCTCGGCAGTTTCCTCCGAGTAATTCATCGCCAACTCGTTGAACCGGTCGAGCATTGCCTTCTTTTCGGCAACACCTTCCATCGCGTTATCGATGACTGATTTATCGGAATCCAGGTCAGGTTCCTGCGGCAGGTAACCCACTTTTATTCCGTCCGCGGCCCAGGATTCACCAACAAAATCGTCAACTGTGCCGGCCATGATCTTGAGGAGCGTCGACTTGCCTGCCCCGTTCACACCGACCACGCCAATCTTGGCGCCTGGCAGGAACGACAATGAAATATCAGTCAGGACCTGCTTGCCGCCCGGATAGGTCTTGGACAGCTTATGCATGTGATAAACGTACTGTGGCGTCGCCATGATTTGTGAAACTCCTGAAGAGGAACCGCCCATGCGGTGCGTCTGTCGATTTGGGCGGTGTTCTAGCGAATTGTGAGAGCGACCTCAACGCGGCGACGTGGCAGCATGTGAATGAGCCACGACGCACTCGGGCCAAGGAAATCTAGTCATTTGGGTTGAACGTGCTTAGGTTCGACGCATGTTTCACCCCCGACCATGGCACGCCGCATGACTGATACCACACCAATGCCCCGGCACTTCCTCTACTTTGCCGACCCCATGTGTTCGTGGTGTTACGGCTTCGCTCCGGTGATCGATGCGCTCTGTGAGCACTTCAAGGACCGGCTGGCGTTACGTATCGTGGTTGGCGGTTTGCGCGCAGGTAACACCGAAGCCATGCGCGAGAAGGATCGCGACTATATCCGTGGTGCCTGGACTCGCGTCGGCGAGGCCTCCGGCCAGCCTTTCGATTTTTCGTTCTTCGATCGCGACACATTCACTTATGACACCGAGCCCGCCTGCCGTGCCGTCGTTGCCATGCGCATGCGCTCCCCCAACAAGGCGCTTGCCATGAAGGCGGCCATCAGTACAGCCTTCTACGCCAATAACCGTGATGTCACAGATCTTGAGACCCTGGCAGACATTGCCGGGGACATGGGTGAAGACCGGGCCGAGTTCAAGACTGCCCTTCTCAACCCGGAAGTTCGCAACGAAACCTTCCGGGACTTCCTGTTTGCGCAGCAGTCCGGCGTCCACGGATTTCCATGTCTTTTGATCGGCAATGAGTCGGGCGGCTATACGCTGGTGACCAACGGGTTCCGACCCATCGACGGATTGCCTGAAGCCATCGAAAACTGGTTACAGAGCCAGCCAGAGGCCGCCTGATGTGCGGAACGCAGCTGTGATTACAGATTGGATACGCCGGTAAAGAAGAAACCGCCAAGGCCAACAGTGAAAACCAGGCAGCCATAGAGCGTGTGTTCGAACCATACGGCCCAGAACGACCGCGTTTGATAGTATCGATAGGCCAGCAAAAAGCCGATGGCCATCGAGCCGAACACCGCGATAATATTGCCGAAAATAATATGCCCAAAGCCGAAAACGGCGCCGTTTGTCAGCACGGCAAGCCACTTCGCATCGCGAAATAGTGGACCATAGCGGTGAAAAAAGAACGTGCGGAACACCAGTTCCTGGGCCACCACCGACAGGATCGGATACAGCAGCATCACCATCAACCAGATGTCTGGACGATAGCGCGGGAAAGACAGAAACTGGTGCGGGAACAACTCAGAAGTGGCAAGCGCGATGCCACCGCCAAGCACCGAAAATGTGCCAATGATTCCGGCCAATGCGGAAAGGCCAAAGCCGCGTGACAATTCTGTCTTGATTTGAAACGTGTCGTCCCAAAGCAGATAAGCGATGAAACCGAGCAAAACCGGCTGCAAAACCAGGAACAGCGGCACCCGCCAGGCAAAAATCGCCCAGCTCATGAGCAGCGGGGCACCGATATAGAATAAGCCAAGCTCGCTGATCAGCCACAATCGACGGGCCAATCTTGGCTGTGCGGTTCCCCTGGGCCATTCCAGGGAGCCACCAGCGGCAAACCGGGAATATTGCACGTTTTCCATGGTCGGCTAGAACGCAAAAACAGGGCCAGTTGGGCCAACGCTATCAGAAACAAGTGAATGAAAGGCCAATGCCATCAAAGTCCGATGCCCTAGCCGCTGGCCGACGTTAGGTTCTTCACGGCGGCGGAAAGCTTGTGGCGTAACCGATGGAAGCCTTTGGTGCCCTCGCTGGTCATCCAATTCATCTGCAACGAGCGTCGCGGGCCTTCGAAGGGATGATGGCCGTGCCAGGAATTGTCCGACCGCTTGAAAATCAGAAGCGTTCCATTATCGGGCGGGACTTCTTGAACGAAATCATCAACGTCATGGCCATTCCGCAGCAATCGCAGGCGCCCGCCCTCATGCGTCCAGTTCTCGTTGAGGTACAACAGAACAGTAATGATCTTATCCTTTGAATCGGTATGCAGGCGGCCATCTTTGGCGCGGGTGTAACCGCGTAGAGAGTACATCTTTGGCCGATCCGTGAGTTCCACGTCGAATTTTTCAGCAACGGCCTGCTCAAACGCGGGAGCGTCGAGCTCGGCCACCACATCTTTGATCAGCATGTCCGTCGCCAGGCTCTCGATTGGATAGGAGCCGCCGCGCTCAATCTCCGGATATGTTGCGTTGATCCTATGCACCGTCTCCGCGTCGAGAAAGCCGGGTACGACTGTGAACCAAAAGGGATCCGAAATCAGCTCGGCCTCGCGAAGCTTCTGAAGATTGAGATACGACATTGCAATTTCCGTCCTCTCAAGCAGTTCGATCATCGAGTATGCCTACCAAGTCGTGTCATGGGGACATCTTTCCTGGCACATCCTCGCAGCTATTCCGCCACCGCTGCACGATTTCATCAGCAATGAACTGCGCCGAGTTCAAGGGCGCATACGTCCAGGCTTCGAGTTCCACCACGCGCTCGGGCAGGGGACGAGTCGCACCGTACGCCTGCAGGGCCGCATGGAAGCGATCAAACTTCGCGGATCCGCCCGAAGGTGCGAACACAAACACTGGGCGTCCCGTCGAACAAGCCTCTCCCGTCATATTCACTGAGTCGGCCGTAACAACCAGCCAATCGGCATGAGCCAGGAAATGCATATAGGGATTTTCCCCATCTCCCGTCCACACAATGCGAGGCGCGCTGTTGGTCGCACGATCGACGGCATCGAATAACCGCTGATGTGTCCGACGCGACGTGGTAATCATGAAACTGGCCCCGAGTGAGGCAATTGAGGCAAGACCTACTTCCAGGCGCGCGTCGTCCTCCTCGCGAAACTTGTAAACTGCATTTTTTCCGCCCAGCACGACTGCAACCCGGGGCGCCGGCAGAGCTGCAATCGGGTCGGGTATCTGTGCGCGTTCGGCCTTCAAGATTTCTGGGGAAATATAGTGTGGCGACGTTAGCGTCGTAATGACATTGGCACCACGGCGGCGGTCATGTTGCGGCACCCAGATCAGGTCTGCCGTATCGCGGCCCGTCTTCGGATCTTGCAGAACAACTGTGAAACATTGCGGCCCTGCATGACGCTTTAAGGCCCGCAAGTAAGGAATACTGGCACGCCCCGTCGCGATGGCAACGTCGGGCCATGGCGGCGCAAAATGCGAGCCCGGTTGCCCGAACCGATCGCCGCCCGGAACTGGGCCCCATGGCGCGAGAATGCGTGACAGGCCGGTCGGGACGACCTCTTTCAAGGTATAGTCGAGACCCAAGGCATCCGCGACACCTCGGACCTGCACGACCATGCCGGCCTTGCCATCGGTGATCACCCAACCACGTTTGCCTTGCAATGTCTGGCCTGTCATCGCGATCTCGGAAATATTGACCGTCATTGTGCCTTGATACGCCGGCGAGCAACTGAGTCGACGGGGCGTCACGCCGCACAGGCACCCGTGCACGACAAATCAACGTGACAACAAGTGCAACGGTCATAGAATATCATCTGCACGAAATTGATTGAAAGCCCGCACCCTGATGGCTGCCACGCTTGATGCCACCGACTGGCGTATCCTCAAAGAACTCTCGCAGAATGGACGGATTACCAATGTGCAGCTTGCACAGCGCGTCGGCATTACCGCGCCACCTTGCCTGCGCCGCGTCCGAGCTCTTGAAGCGGCCGGACTAATCCGTGGCTACCACGCCGAACTCGATCAGGCTGAACTGGGATATGAACTAACCGTCCTCGTCATGGTTTCGCTCCACACCCAATCCGAAGTCGACCTTCACGCTTTTGAGAACGCCGTACTCGGATGGCCGCTCGTACGCGAATGCTACATGCTGTCAGGCGAGACCGATTACTACCTCAAGTGCATCGCTCCGACGATGACCATGTTTCAGGACTTCCTGATCAATCAACTCTCCGCGGCACCGAATGTTGCCAGCGTCAAAACGGCAGTCACCATCAAGCGCACCAAGCATGAACCGGGTGTCCCGTTCGAACACCGACCGTCAACCGTTGGAACCTGACTTCTGTCAAGGCAGCTATTCGCGCAGGAGGGCGTAGTTCCACTCGGTGTGGCGGTAGCCGGTTCGCTTGTAGACGTGATGCCAGGGCGCCTTGTACGTCACAACAGGACTGGTGATGCCCGCTTCCGCGAGATGCCGGATCATCGATGCACGTGGTTCGCGCAAGCCAATCTTGCCACCGACCTGCCAGACGATTGCCACCGGTCTGCGTTGTCCGGCTCGCTTCAGCAGCGCCTCAATACCATTGCGTCGACCCATAACGATCTTGGCCTCCGGGATCCGGAGTCGAAGGTTTCCGGCCAACTCCGACTCGAACGCTAAGATCGCCCCAGTAGGTGTGAAGCCCTGCTGAACCAACGTCTCCGCAAGATCCGTATAGGGAACCCCCCAACGGCAGATCTTGCAGACCGGGTCCAGGACAAACATGTTCGCGGCCCGCGCAACAAAGGCAAACGCGATGATGGCGAATGAGATGATCGCCCACCGACGCATTTGCGCGGCGGTCGGTTCGCCGAGGTAGATCAGAACGAACAGCAGAACCAACGCCGGCGGCAGAAATGACAGCAGATCGTGATTGGCGTAGCGCACATAGGAGAACGCAACTCCGCTCAGAAACAGCAGGACGAAGGCAGCACATGTGTAGATCGCAAGAAAACGATGAATTGGCCGACCGTGCCAATTAATTCGCGGAAAAATCCGGACACGAAAATGATCCCGAACAGTCGGCAATGACGCCAACAGGAGAAAGATCAGAAGCGACCAGAAAAATCCGAATGGCGCCCCGGCTGCTTTTCGCAAAACCCTCCAGAACGTGTGATAGGAACTATCGTTGGTGAAGATCGTTTGCACGCCGCCCAATGCTGTCCAGCCGTCCGCTTCGCGCAGGGCCCACAGATAGTATGGCGCAACCGTCGCAACCGCGACTGCAAGGCTGAGCAGTAGTGGCCAGCGGAAGACCTTGGGCCGGACCTCTCTCTCGATCGCGGCGGCCGTGAGAAAACTGAGGATCGCTATCGCGAAGTTATGCGCTGACAAGAGACCAAGCCCGAAGACCAGGCCAAGCAACACGAAGTCACGCGTCCGCCCCAAGGCGATCAGACGAAGCAAAATGTAGAGAGACAGAGCCGCAAAAAACATCGCCGGAATAATTCCGGTGAAGCCTTCATGAAACCGCCAGCCCACGTGATAGATGAGGGTCAGCGCTTCCGCCGTGATGACTGACCAGACGCCGTCACGCGTGATTTCGAAGGTCGCCAGGTAGATGGCCGCAATGGTCCCAATCAGAAACGCATACTTGACCAGCTGGAAGCCGAGGAGTGTGGGACCGCCGACGCGTTGTGTCAGCCACATCACCCATTCGAAGAGCGGCGGCTGGCCCAATGAATAGCCGGACGCAAGCTCTTGAATGTAGACATTGGTGAGTGGGTCGTCTTCGCCGAGATTTGGTGACGCCAGCAGTCGCGCCGCAATGTGGACGGCGCTGTAGACCACGGCCATCGCCACAGCCAACCAGAAATACCGCCATCGATCGCCGCCGTCCGCGACTGTCCCGCCCGTCGGCTCAGCAGCGGCGGACACCACCGGCCAGACCTATTTCCACTCGATCTTCAGAACTTCGTAGGATCGCGCGCCCTTGGGCGTTGTCACTTCAACGGACTCGCCAATCGCCTTTCCAATCAACGCGCGCGCAATCGGCGACGTGATCGAGACCTTTCCGGCCTTCACATCCGCTTCCATCTCGCCGACGATCTTATAGGTCACTTGTTCCTCGGTATCTTCATCCTCGAGTTTGAGTGTTGCACCGAACTTGACAGTATCACCGGACAACGTTGCGGGATCGATGACGTCCGCGCGGCCAATCTTGTCTTCCAGTTCTGCAACCTTGGCTTCGTTCATGCCCTGGGCTTCTTTCGCCGCATGGTACTCGGCGTTCTCAGACAAGTCACCATGCGCACGCGCCTCAGCAATCGCCTGAATAATGCGCGGACGTTCCTCCGACTTGAGGCGATGCAGCTCCGCTTCCATAGCGGCATAACCTTCAACCGTCACAGGTACTCGTTCCATCGACATCATTCACGTCTCCTGTTGGATCCGTTACACACCCGGATCTCGTTGACTAACAGCTACTCACAATGTTCGAGTAAAGACCCATGGTCAGGGTCATAAAGCAGAACCTAATACAATAATGGCTCTAAACCAGATTTCCAATGTAGCTCTGCAATGGCGCTACTTTCAGGATATCAGCCTTCAAGGCCTTGATCGCCTTGGTCACGGCAACGGCGCCGGCCAGCGTTGTATAGTATGGGATGTGATTCAGCAAGGCCGTTCGGCGAATATCCTTAGAGTCTTCAAGAGCTTTTGCACCATCGGTGGTATTGAACACGATGTCGATTTCTCCGTTCTTCATGGCATCGACAACGTGCGGGCGCCCTTCCAGAACCTTGTTGACGACTTCACATTGAACTCCGTTTTCTTCCAGAAAGCGCTTTGTTCCCCGAGTCGCGATAATCGTGAAGCCCATTTCATTGAGCTCACTGACCGGCTCAACGATGCCCTCCTTGTCGACATTGCGAACTGAGACAAACACCTTGCCGCCCATTGGAAGAACCTGGCCGGCGGCCAACTGCCCCTTCCCGAATGCCACTGCGAAATCGCGATCAATCCCCATGACTTCGCCAGTCGAGCGCATTTCCGGACCGAGGACCGTATCGACACCTGGAAAGCGCGCAAATGGAAAGACGGCTTCCTTAACGGCAATATGATCTATGCGTACCGGCTTCAATCGCAGATCCGCCAGTTTCTCTCCGGCCATAATGCGGGCTGCAAGTCCGGCAACAGGCAAACCAATCACCTTGGCCACAAACGGCACGGTCCGACTGGCCCGAGGGTTGACCTCCAGGATGTAGATAACGCCGTCCTTGATCGCGAATTGAACGTTCATTAGACCGACCACGCCGAGGGCGCGCGCAAGTTTGCCGCTCTGGCGTTCGAGTTCGGCAAGAATTTGTTCGCCGAGAGAGTAAGGCGGCAACGAGCAAGCCGAATCACCAGAGTGGATCCCGGCTTCCTCGATATGTTCCATGATCCCAGCCACAAACACATCTTCGCCGTCACAGAGGCAATCCACGTCGACCTCAATTGCGCCGGTCAGGTAGCGATCGATTAATAGAGGTCGCTTCTCTGACACAACGAGTTCCGAGGGATTGTCCAACGTGGCAGACAACCGGGCGACATACCGCTCCAAATCTTGCCCGTCGTGCAGAATTTCCATCGCCCGGCCACCCAGGACGTAGGACGGACGAATGACGACCGGATAGCCAACCTGTGCCGCGATCGTGCGCGCCTCGCCCGGCGACGATGCGATCCCACTCTCAGGCTGGCGCAGCGCAAGCGACTCGATCAAGGCATTGAAGCGATCGCGATCCTCGGCAAGATCAATCGCATCGGGCGACGTTCCCAGAATCGGTACGCCGGCCCCCTCGAGTGCTGCGGCAAGTTTCAACGGGGTCTGCCCGCCAAATTGGACGATAACACCTTTCAGACTTCCAGCGGTCTTTTCAGTGCGAATGATCTCAAGCACATCCTCCGATGTCAGCGGCTCAAAATAGAGCCGATCGGACGTGTCGTAGTCTGTCGAGACTGTTTCCGGATTGCAGTTGACCATGATCGTCTCATAGCCCGCATCGGAGAGTGAGAAGCAGGCGTGGCAGCAGCAGTAGTCGAATTCAATCCCCTGGCCGATCCGGTTCGGCCCGCCACCCAGAATGATCACCTTTTGCCGGTCCGACGGCTGGGCTTCGCAGACCGGCTGATCGATCAAACCGATCTCATACGTCGAATACATGTAGGCCGTCGGGGATGCGAACTCCGCAGCGCACGTATCGATCCGCTTGAAGACGGGATGGACGCCCAACTTGTCCCGCCGGTCCTCAACGTCTTGTTGGCTGCAGCCCGCCAGCTGAGCCAGCCTCGCGTCTGAAAAGCCCGCCGCTTTCAACGCCCGCATCTGACCGGCGGTCGCCGGCAAGCCATGTTTGACCACGCGCTGTTCTGTGGCAATGATCGCTCTGATTTGCGCAATAAACCAAGGATCGTAGTGGCAGAGTTCCTGCACATGTTCGTCCGAGAACCCCAAACGGAGGGCCTGCGCGACTTTCAGAATTCGATCCGGTGCGGGTTGGCTCAACGCTGCGCGGATGACGTTCTTATCGTCACCCTGACCAAGGCCGGGGAACTGCACATCATCGAGCCCGGTCAAACCCGACTCCATCGAACGAAGCGCCTTCTGCAGGCTTTCCCCGAAAGTTCGCCCGATCGCCATGACTTCGCCGACGGATTTCATTGCCGTTGTTAGTGTCGGATCCGCACCCGGAAACTTTTCAAACGCAAACCGCGGGATCTTCGTCACAACGTAGTCGATCGTCGGTTCGAATGAAGCCGGCGTTGCCCCACCCGTGATGTCGTTCTCTAGTTCGTCGAGGGTGTAGCCAACGGCCAATCGGGCAGCCACTTTGGCAATGGGAAAGCCGGTCGCCTTCGATGCAAGAGCTGAGGAACGCGATACACGCGGATTCATCTCGATGACGACAAGGCGACCGTCGCGCGGGTTGACGGCGAACTGAACATTCGACCCACCAGTCTCTACGCCAATCTCACGCAAGACCGCGATCGATGCATCACGCATGACCTGGTATTCTTTGTCCGTAAGCGTCAGCGCCGGCGCGACCGTCATCGAGTCGCCGGTATGCACGCCCATCGCGTCCACATTCTCGATCGAGCAAATGATGATGCAGTTGTCCGCCTTATCGCGCACGACCTCCCTCTCGTACTCTTTCCACCCGAGCACGCTTGCTTCCACGAGCACCTGAGTTGTCGGAGACGCATCAAGTCCGCGGTCGACAATATCGAGATATTCTTGCCGGTTGTAGGCGACCCCGCCGCCGGTCCCGCCAAGCGTGAACGACGGTCGGATTATTGCGGGCAAACCGACAACTTCGAGGGCCGCTGTCGCCTCGCTCATGTTGTGAGCCAAGGACGATCGCGGCGTTTCCAAACCGATCTTCTTCATCGCCTCGCGAAAGAGTTGGCGATCTTCCGCCTTGTCGATCGCGCCGGCATCCGCACCGATCAACTCAATGCCCAGCGCCGTCAGAACGCCGTTCTTTTGCAGTGCCAAAGCCGTATTCAAAGCTGTCTGGCCACCCATGGTCGGCAGCAACGCGTCCGGGCGCTCTTCCGCGAGAATACGCGCAACGATGTCGGGCGTGATGGGCTCGATGTACGTCGCATCGGCCAAATCCGGGTCGGTCATGATCGTCGCCGGATTGGAGTTCACCAGAATGATCCGGTACCCTTCGGCACGCAGAGCCTTGCAGGCCTGTGTTCCGGAATAGTCGAACTCACAGGCTTGGCCGATGACGATCGGCCCGGCCCCAATGATCATGATCGAGGAAATATCGGTTCGTTTTGGCATAACGGGCGCCTTTTAAA
>JBPCWB010000100.1:0-24838 GCA_051009955.1 Hyphomicrobiaceae bacterium
TGGACGCTGTCCAGGATCTCGGTGCCATTGATCAGATGTGGACGACGGACGTCAAACCGATTTCTTTTACCGTGCAGTTGCCGGCTGTCTCGCGCTTCTTTTCAGGCCAAATGCTGAGCGGCCGCAGCGTGCGCATGTTCGTCGAGGAAGACAGCCGATAAGCGCCGAACGGCCGGCTTAGATTTGAATAACGATCTTGCCAAAGTGGCCGGCCGAGTCCATCGCATGGTAGGCCGCTTTCGCATCTTCGAAGGGCACGGTCTTGTCGATCACGGGATGAAGTTGATGGGCTGATATGGCGGCGGTCATGTCCTGGAACATGCGGCGCGATCCGACGTAGATGCCCTGCAGTTTGATCGACTTGCGCATGATCAATGCAGGGTTGATCTCGCCGCCCGTCAAGACACCGATGAGTGCAATCGTACCCGCGACCCGCGTTGCCTGAATCGAGCGCGGCAGTGTGCCGGCGCCGCCAACTTCGACCGTCAGATCAACACCGCGTCCGCCGGTGAGCGCTAAGGCTTCTGATTGCCAATCCGGAGTTTGGCGATAGTTGATCGTCTCCCAAGCGCCCAACTCGCGTGCCCGCTCCAGCTTTTCATCGCTGGACGACGTCACGATGGCGCGCAAGCCCATGACCTTGGCAAACTGCAAGGCAAAGATCGAAACGCCTCCGGTTCCCAAAAGAAGAACAGTCTCGCCAGCTTTGGACGATCCGGCGACAGCCAATGCATTCCACGCTGTCAAAGCCGCGCACGGCAGCGTGGCCGCCTCGTCAAATGACAAGTGGTCCGGGACTCGAACAATACCGTTGGCCGACAGGATCACGTCCTCGCACAAGACTCCATCGATGGCGCCGCCTAACGCGCTATCCATGGCGGTCTGCGTGCAGGGCCCGTCCTGCCACTGTTGAAAGAAGCATGAGGCGACTCGATCTCCGGCGGCGAAGTCAGTAACGCCGTTACCAACTGCGACGATCTCGCCAGCAACATCCGAATTCGGGATGCGGGGAAACGGGAAACCGCGTGAGACCGGGTCCTTGATCGTGCTCAGGTCTCGGAAATTGATCGACGACGCCCGGCAGCGGATCTTGACCTGCCCCGGGCCGGGATCACCCGTGTCACGTGTTGCGAGCTTAAGTGCGTCAATGCCGCCGTCGGTTTCGATCTGCCAGGCTCGCATGGTCTGTCCTATTCGATATCTTCGCCAAAACACACAATATTGCCGTCCGGATCAGTGACCTCAAACTCACGCATCCCATAGACGGTTTCGGTGATGTCGCGAGTGAGCGTGACGCCTGCCGCCTGGAACTCCTGCGCTAGGCCAGCCAGACCCGTCACGTGAATGTAGGCGGACCACAAGTTGCGAACTGGCTGGCGGGCACCTTTCCAGCTGTCGACGTACAGCAACGCGCGGTCGCGGCGGAAAATTCCGAACCGCGGTGGCTCTCCGCCTTCCTCGACAACAGAAAATCCAAGCTGGTCTCGATAGAAAAGTCGTGCGCGCTCATAGTCGCTGGCCCCGAGCACCGGCGTGGATTGCGTGAGTTGAACGCGATCGTCAGCCATGGCTCGTTGTCACCAGCTTGTCGAGCGCCGCTCGCGCAGCACCCCCATCGATCGCTGCAGCAGCGATCTCGCAACCCTCTGACAATCCCGTTGCCTTGCCGGCGACCACCAGACCCGCAGCCGAGTTCAGCAGGACAATGTCGCGGAAGGGCCCCGGTTTCCCGGCAAGCACATCGCGTATGGCAGCGGCGTTCATCTCAGCGTCACCTCCAAGGAGATCAGAGAGCTTGGCCGGCAGAAGGCCGGCATCGGCAGGCGTCACTTCGAACGTCTTGACGATGCCGCCCTTGAGTTCGGCAACCGTGGTAGCACCAGTCGTCGTCATCTCGTCGAGGCCATCGTGGCCGTGCACGACCCAGACATGTTCGCTGCCGAGATTGTTGAGAACATGGGCAATCGGCTCGACCAGATCCAGGCTGAAGACGCCGACGACCTGACGTTTGACGCTCGCCGGATTGCAGATCGGACCAAGCACATTAAAAATCGTGCGAATGCCCAGTTCACCGCGGACCGGCGCCCAGTGCTTCATGGCCGCGTGGTGCAGCGGCGCCCACATGAAGCCAACGCCGGCAACCTCGATACACCTGGCGACTTGCTCCGGCGAAATGTCGAGATTGACACCCAAGGCGGCAAGCACGTCTGAGGCGCCCGATTTTGAGGACACCGAGCGATTGCCATGCTTTGCGACAGGAACGCCGGCGCCGGCGGTCACCAGGGCGGCGCAGGTCGAAACGTTATATGTGCCATGGCGGTCGCCGCCGGTACCGACGATATCGATGGCGCCGGGAGGCGCCACAACGCCGGTCATGCGCGAGCGCAGCAATTCTGCCGCGCCAGTCACTTCTTCGACCGTCTCGCCGCGGACACGCATTGCCATAAGAAATGCGCCCATCTGTGCCGGGGTCGCGACGCCTGACATCATGATGCCAAGCGCGGTCTGGATTTCGGCACGAGTGAGAGTGGCTCCAGTCGAAACTTTTTGAATGAGAGTGCGAAGTTCGTTTTCGGACATACTCAATGTTCTCTTTGGTCGCGTGGAAAAATTGGCAGTTCGGCGGTCGCCGATGGACGATTCGGCATGAAGCCAGAGAGGAGAACTTAATTGGTCGGTCGCGTCGGCTATGTCGTCAACGGTTTCGCCGCGCAGGCACTTCGCCATGAGAAGGGCACCCATCTGGGCGGGCGACGCGCCTCCGGAGCGCAGAATAGTGACCGCGGTTTGATTGTCGGCCTGGCTGAGCGTTCCACCGGTTGAAACCTTCCGAATTAGACTGCGAATTTCGGTATCGGTCATTTTTGCTGTTCTTATTTGGCCGAGCGACAAATCCGGGTTTCATGCGGCAGCGCTACGACGGTTTGTCTTGAAGCCGGCGAGGCGCAGGAAATTGGCAAGCAACTCATGGCCATACTCTGACGCGATGCTCTCGGGATGGAATTGAACGCCATGCACCGGATGCTCGCGGTGCTGCAGGCCCATGATGGTCCCGTCGGCTGTTTCGGCTGTGATCTCCAAGGCTTCGGGGAGAGAGGCACGATCCACGGTCAGTGAATGATATCGCGTGACTTCGATGTTTTGCGGCAAGTCCGCAAAGACGCCGCGATCGAAGTGCCGGATCGTGGATAGCTTGCCGTGCATGGGCACAACCCGGACGATCTTGCCACCATATGCCTGGCCGATCGCCTGATGGCCGAGGCAAACGCCAAGGACCGGCATGCGACCGGCAGCTTCCGTCACCAGATCGAGGCAGATACCGGCCTCGTTCGGTGTGCATGGGCCGGGAGACAGGACGATCGCCTTGGGTTTCTTCTTGAGGGCCTCGGCCGGCGTAATCTTGTCGTTGCGCACGACCTCACAGGTCGCTCCGAGTTCACCCAGAAAATGAACGAGATTGTAGGTGAAACTGTCATAATTATCGATCAGGAGGAGCATCAGACTGTCGTACCAGGTTCAGGGGTTGGAGACCAATGGCGAGATGGACAGACGGCACTGGAATCGAATTGCCGTGCCGACAAACGATGTCAACGCTATCGCCATCGCCGCGATTGCTTGAGCGCCGATATATCTGAAAATTCGCAGTGATGGCAAATCGCATTTGCCGATCGCGCTTCTGGCCGACCGTTTCGGGCAATGATCCGCCGGCACTACGCGGCCCGCGCGTAGATCTCCCGCCCGTTAACAAAGGTCGATCGGATGGCACGATCGTCAGCCATGATCATTTGGGTGAACAACACCTCCCAGATGTCATTGGCGTGTTGCATGCGATTGGCAATCCGCGGCGTCGAATGCAGATCGAGCACGATCAAGTCGGCGTCATATCCAGGCTGGATGTTGCCGATGCGATGCTCCAGGCGCATCGTCCGTGCGCTGCCCGCCGTCGCCAGATAGAAGGCTTTGGCGGGGTGTAATGAGTAACCGCGGAGCCGGCAAACCTCGTAGGACGCCCGCATGGTCTGCAGCATTGAGAGCGACGAGCCGCCGCCAATGTCCGTGGCGAGGCCCACCGGAATGTCATTCCGGTGTTCGCGCAATCCCTCCATGTCGATCAATCCTGAACCCAGGAAGAGATTGGATGTCGGGCAGTGAGATATCCCGGAGCCCGTCGCACGGAACGCGTCGCGTTCACGCGGGGTCAGGTGGATCGCATGACCGAAATTCGCGCCATGGCCAACCAGATCGAACTGCTCGTAAACGCCAAAATAATCCGGTGCGTCCGGGAACAGGTCGCGGACCATTGCGATTTCGCTGTGGTTCTCGTCAATGTGCGTCTGCATCAGCGCGGACGGATGCTCACGCCAGAGCGTTCCCGCAGCTTCAAGCTGTTCCGCAGTTGATGTCACGGCGAAGCGGGGCGAAACGACATACGTCAGGCGGTCGCGACCATGCCAACGCTCGATCAAGGCCTTGGACTCATCGTATCCCGATTGAGGTGTGTCGAGGAGGTCCGGAGGGCCGTTGCGGTCCATCATGACCTTGCCGGTGGCCAGGCACATGCCACGTTGTTCGGCTGCTTCAAAGAGTGCCGTGACGGATTGCGGGTGGGTCGTCGCATAGACCGAAGCGGTTGTCGTGCCGTTGCGCAGGCAATCATCAAGATAGAGGTCCGCCGTGCGCCGCGCGTAGTCGCCGTCTTCGAATTTGAGCTCGGCCGGGAACGTGTAGCGATTGAGCCATTCGAGCAGTGCCTCGCCGAATGATGCAATCACTTCATATTGCGGATAGTGGGCATGACAGTCGACAAAGCCCGCCATAATCAGATCATCGCGATGGTGGCGAACGGTGAGTTGCGGGCGCTGCCTTACCACGTCGGCCGCTGGCCCGACGGCCTGGATCACCCCATCGCTCACGACAATCGCACCGTCCGATTGATAATCGATTGCCTCTTCAACCGGAACCAGGAACGGGTCTTGGCGATAGGCGAGAACCTGTCCACGAAGAATGAAGCTGTCGGATGATGTGGCCATGGTTCGTTCGGGAAGGCGACTATTTGTGTGAGCAGGAGACCGGAAGGCTGGAAATCACCTGTCTTTGGTGCGTCTGCCAGAGCCGCGGCGAGCCCAGCCCGCCGCGGTGACGTCTGCCAGACCCTCGCCTAGTTGGGCAACGTCCCTTCGATGCCTTCCACATAGAAGTTCATGCTGGCGAGATCTTTGTCGGCAACCGTTTGACCAGCCTTGAGGAAGGGCGAGCCGTCCTGCTTGTTGAGCGGTCCGGTGAACGGATGAAGCTTGCCGGACGCAATGTCGTCGCGGGTTGTTTCGGCCAACTTGACGACATCGGCCGGGATTTTGGAGTTCCATTTGGCGAACTTCAGCATCCCGGATTTGATGCCACCCCAGGTGTCGCCGGTTTTCCAACTGCCGTCCATCGCCGCCTTGACGCGTGAGATATAATAGGGTGCCCAGTCATTGACGAGCGCCGTGAGTTGGGCGTTCGGTCCAAATGATCCCATGTCGGACGCCTGGCCGACAGCGAAGATGCCTTTTTGCTCGGCCAGCTTCATGGCCGCCGGTGAATCGGTGTGCTGGAAGAGCACATCAGCACCTTGATCCGTCAGAGCCGTGGCAGCGTCAGCCTCCTTACCCGGGTCGAACCACGTACTCACCCAGATGATCTTGAATTTGACATTCGGGTTAACGGACTTGGCGCCGAGGTAGGCCGCGTTGATGCCCATCACGACTTCCGGGATCGGGAACGATGCGATGTAACCAATCGTGTTTGACTTGGTCATCTTGCCGGCTATGACGCCGGCGACATAGCGGCCCTCATAGTACCGGATGTTGTAGGTGGCAACATTCTTCGAACGCTTGAAGCCGGTCGAGTGCTCAAAGCGGACTTTGGGAAAGCGCCGGGCAACCTTCAGCGTCGGGTTCATGTAGCCGAAGGACGTCGTAAAAATGATGCTGTGCCCTTTTTGCGCAAGCTGCTGAATGACGCGCTGAGCGTCAGGGCCCTCGGAAACATTTTCGATGTGGGTCGTTTCGACCTTGTCGCCGAATTCTTTCTTCAACGCCATCAACCCTTGATGATGCTGATAGGACCAGCCGTGGTCGCCGACGGGGCCAACGTAGACGAAACCAACCTTCGTCTTGTCGGCGGCGAGTGCCGTGCCGCTCAAGGCTACGGTGCCGGCAAGTGCGGCGGTCGCCGCGAGGGTTATTGCTTTCCAGTATGACATGCGTTGCTCTCCTTTTATCATGGCAATGCGGGGCGATCCGGTCCCAGGCTTACGCCGAGGCAAAGAAGGTTTGACCGAGACTGGCCGGCGCGTTCAGACGCACCTTTGTTCGATCATACGAAATCAGGACCAGAACAATGATCGTCGCGAGATACGGCAGCATCGACAGCAGTTGCGGCTCGATTTCGAGGCCGAGTGCCTGGCTGTGTAGCTGCACAATCGTGATGCCTCCGAACAAATAGGCACCGAACAGGGCCCGACCCGGACGCCAAGCTGCAAAGACGACAAGTGCGAGCGCAATCCAGCCACGTCCCGCCGTCATGTTTTCAACCCACAGCGGCGTCTGAACGATCGACAGATAAGCCCCGCCAAGGCCGGCGCACGCGCCGCCGAACATCAGCGTGCCGTAGCGATAAGCGACAACCGGGTAGCCGATGGCGTGGGCGGCATCATGGTTCTCGCCGATTGCGCGGATCACCAGGCCGGTTCGTGTCTTGGCCAGGAACCAGGCGACCGCCGCAACCAAGGCAAACGACAAATAGACCAGGGCATCGTGGCCAAACAGCAGCGGTCCGACAATCGGCAGGTCGCTAATTATGGGAATATCAAGTTTGGGGAAATCCGGTGCTGATTTGCCCGAGTAGGCCTGCCCGATCAGGGCTGCCAGTCCCAGTCCGAACATGGTCAGGGCGAGGCCGGTGGCGACCTGGTTGGCCAGAAGTGTCTGTGTCAGGACCGCGAAAAGGAGGCCCATCAGGGCGCCGCAGATGATGGCTGCCAAGACTCCCATGACAAAACTGCCGGTTTCGATCGTGGCCGAAAATCCGGCAATTGCGCCAATAATCATCATGCCTTCCACGCCGAGATTGAGCACGCCTGACTTTTCGACGACCAACTCGCCAATGGCGGCAAACACCAGCGGAGTCGCGGCGATGATGATGCCGATAGCGATGTTCACTAAGAGATCCATCGTTCTCTCTCCACTTTCACTCGGCGGCCTGTTCGACCACGGTTGTCGATTTTGCCACCGGAGCACTTACCCAGCGCAGCCGGAAGTTCACAAAGAGGTCCGTTCCAAGCAGATAGAACAGCAACAGGCCTTGGAAAACGCGCGTGGTAGACGCCGGCAGGCTCATCGCGATTTGTGCCGCCTCGCCACCAATGTAGGTCAGCGCCAGGAGTAGTCCGGCGACCACCACGCCGCCCGGATGCAGACGGCCCAGGAACGCCACGATAATCGCCGTAAAACCATATCCAACGGGCAGCGCCGGCACCAACTGGCCGACTGGACCGGTTGCCTCGAAGACACCGGCCAACCCAGCAAGGGCACCGGAAATCATAAAGCAGATCCAGACGATTCGTGCGTTGGAGAAACCCGCAAACCGGGCTGCCCGTGGAGCCTGTCCCACAACTTTAATTTGAAAACCGAGAATATGTGAGCGCAGCAAGACCCAAGCTCCGGCGGCTACGAGCAGAGCAATGATGAAGCCGATATGCGCCCGTGTTTCGGAGATCAGGATTGGCAGGAGCGCAGCATCGTGGAACAGCCGGCTCTCCGGAAAGTTCTGACCTTCGGGGTCCCGCAGGGCGCCATGCACCAGCACACTCAGCAGCAGCGTGGCAACGTAGACCAGCATCAGGCTCACGAGAATCTCGTTGGTATTGAGCCGCGTGCGCAAGAAGGCCGGTATCGCCGCCCATGCCATGCCACCCAGTGCCCCCGCCAAACAGACCAGCGGCAGCACCCATACGCCTTCTACGTTGTAAAGGGCCAAGGCCATCGCACCGCCGGTCATCGCGCCGATCGTGAACTGACCTTCGGCACCGATGTTCCAGACGCCTGCGCGAAATCCGAGTGCAAGACCGACTCCGATCAGAATGAGCGGCGTTGCCTTGACCATGAGTTCCGAGATTGAATAGAACGTGGTCAACGGATCGATGAAGATCAGATACGTGGCTCTCAGAGGATCCTTGCCAAGGATGGCAAATAGCAGAAATCCTGACACGATGGTGAGTGTCAGCGCGATAAACGGCGTTGCGTAGATCATGCTGACTGATGGTTCTTTGCGCGGTTCAATTCTAAGCATGGCCCACTACTCCAGCTGCCTGCCCGCCCATACTGATGCCGATCGCCTCAACTGATAGAGTTTCGACATCCTGAGGCGGTGTCAGGCGGCCATTCGCTATGACGGAAATCCGGTCGGAGATGGTCAGCAATTCATCGAGATCCTGGGAGATCACGAGGATTGCTGCGCCGCTGCCGGCAAGTTCAATGAGTGCCTTGTGAATGGCCGAGGCGGCGCCCGCGTCGACCCCCCACGTCGGCTGTGCCGCAATCAACACGCGCGGAGCCTGCAAGATTTCACGGCCCATGATGAATTTCTGAAGATTACCACCCGACAAACTGCTGGCGGTGTGTTCGACGCCGGCGGTCCGCACATCGAAATCGCGAACGATCTCACGGGAAAAGTCCTCCGATTGCCGACGATCAATGAAGCCGGAGCGCGCCAACTCCTTGCGCACACGCGCAGAAAGGACCGTATTTTCGACCAAAGACATGGCCGGCACGGCCGCGTGGCCAAGGCGTTCTTCCGGCACAAAGCACATGCCGAGGCTGCGGCGTTCATCCGGCCCCAGGTGACCGATGGCGGAGCCTTCGAGCTGAATGGCGTCCGGCGCCTGTGTCGAGCGCTCGCCGATCAGGACCTCCATCAATTCTTCCTGGCCGTTACCGGCGACGCCTGCAATTCCGAGAATTTCATTTTGCCGCAGTTCGATTGAGATCTCTTGCAAATCGACGCCAAACGGATGCGTGCTGGGTAGCGACACATGATCGAGCCGCACCCGCGTCGGGCCGGCCTGATGGCCTTCGCGTGTCGCCGGCATGACGACCTGGCCGATCATCAATTCAGCCAGGCTCTTGGCGGTTTCTTCCTGCGGCGTACAGGTCGCGACCACACGACCGCCTCGAAGGATCGTCGCGCGCTGGCAGATGGCGCGGATCTCTTCCAACTTGTGTGAAATATAGAGGATGGAGCATCCCTCCGACGCAAGCTGGCGCAACGTATCGAACAGGACGTTCGCCTCTTGCGGAGTGAGCACCGATGTTGGCTCATCCATGATGATCAGGCGCGGGTTCTGCAACAGGCAGCGGACAATCTCCACGCGCTGGCGCTGACCAACCGAGAGGTCGCCGATGTAACGATCCGGGTCGAGCTTGAGGCCATAGTATTCCGACACCTCGATAATGCGACCCCGCAAGTCTCCATGTGCCAGCTCGGGGCTAATGCCGAGTTCGATGTTCTCGGTGACGGTCAGCGCTTCGAAAAGCGAGAAATGCTGGAACACCATGCCGATGCCATGGGCACGGGCTTCTGATGGATTGGATGGTGTGTAGGTTTCGCCGTGCAGGTGCATGACGCCGCTATCCGATCGCAGCACACCGTAGATCATCTTGACCAGTGTGGACTTGCCCGCCCCGTTCTCACCGAGCAGAGCATGAATCTCGCCGTGGCCGACGCGGAATGAAACATTATCGTTCGCCAGGACGCCCGGGAACGCTTTCGTCAAGCCATCAAGTTCAAGCAGGTATGCGCTGGATTGGTCCATGGTGTCCCGTTGAATGTTGCCCGCCAATTTCCGCTGCATGCTCCAGTTTTTCGAGCAACTGGGCGGCGACTGAAATCGCAATTGTTGTTGGCTCCTTGCTGCGGAGCTCGCCGAGTCCGATCGGACAGGTCAAGCGCGACAGCGCGTCCTCGGAGATATTGCTCTCCCGCAGCCGCTTGAAAAAGCGGGCACGTTTGGTGGCCGAGCCGATGAGGCCCAAGAACCCAAAGTCTTGCCGAGATAGAACGGCCTGGCAGACGGCCAAGTCCATCGCGTGCGAATAAGTCAGCACGACATGGAATGCACCGGGCGGCGCGGCGTTCGCGATGATGGCCGGTTCGCGTGCAACGACACAGTGTGACGATCCAATAAGATCCGTTGGAAACCGTTCCTTGTGCGTATCTACCCAATGCAGGTCGAAATCCAGATCGGCGACGATCTTGATCAGCGCCCTCCCGACATGGCCGGCGCCGTAGACGAAGAGTGGCGTTGGCGCCTGTCTCAATGGTTCAATGAAGTATGTCTTGTTCTGATCTGCTGCAGCCACGAGCAACGGTGACATCGGACGAGAACCGTCCAGCATGGCTGCGGCGGCCCGGCTGACCTCAGGCGGAAGGCCGGCCATGTCCGATTGCGCGGCGCAGACCTGCACTGTCGGCCCGGAGATCACCGGACGGATGGCGAGACGATGGTCGCCGCCGGTCCGCGGTACGATTTCGCACGATGCATGGCTGCCGGCGTCCTGGTGTTCAAACAAGACCCGGACGGTGCCGCCGCAACATTGGCCGAGCCCTGGCCCGAGCGGCCACGTCTGCAGGTGACGATAGTTCTTCACGGCCCGTTCACTGCAGCTCTGCAGAATGGCACGAGCGCGGACAATCGCCTCGTATTCCAATCGGCCACCACCGATCGTGCCGTCGGCGAAGTCTGTCCCGACCCGCATGGCGGCGCCCGGCCCGCGCGGTGCCGAGCCCCTGGTCTCCACGACGACCAGCCGCACCACGGGCGCAGGATCAGCCGTTTGGTTGTCGTAACGACTCACACCGACAGGACGATTCATGCTGCGCGCTCCGCAGTAGGACTCGTGCCGTTGCGGGCCAATGTCATCAGCACGCGCTCAGGCGTGGCGGGCGCGTCCAGCGCCGGGTAGGTCGCATGACCGTTGATTCCCGCGATCGCATGTGAAATCGCGAGGAATGCCGAGATGCCGAGCATCAGTGGCGGCTCGCCGACGGCCTTGGAGCGATAGATAGACTCCTCCTTGTTGCGGCCGCGGTCGAAGATATTGACGTTCATAGTGACCGGTCGGTCCGAGCAGGCCGGGATCTTGTAGGTTGACGGCGCGTGCGTTGCCAGACGGCCGGCCGCATCCCAAATCAACTCCTCGGTCGTCAGCCAGCCGGCGCCCTGGACGTAGCCGCCTTCGATCTGTCCCAGGTCGATCACCGGGTTGAGTGATTTTCCGACGTCGTGAATGACGTCCGCACGCAGTAAGCGATACTCGCCGGTCAGCACATCTACGGCAGCCTCGGTGACGGCGGCGCCATAGGCAAAGTAAAAGAACGGTCGGCCTTTGACCTCGGCCTTGTCCCAACTGATTTTCGGCGTCGCGTAAAAGCCGGTGGCCGACAGCGGAACACGGGCCATATAGGCCTGCTGGATAACGTCATCGAACGCGATTTCAGTTTCACCGACGGCGATGCGGCCGGGCCGAAATTGCACGCTGGCTTGGTCGGCTTGATACTGTTCTGCAAGAAAGGCGGTGAGGCGCTCTTTGATCGTACGTGCTGCGTTGGCCGCGGCCATGCCATTGAGGTCGGCGCCTGATGATGCAGCGGTCGCGGACGTATTAGGAACTTTAGCCGTGGTGGTCGCCGTAATTTTGACGCGCCCGATGTCGACCTGAAATTCTTCGGCGACGACCTGGGCCACTTTCGTGAACAGGCCCTGGCCCATTTCAGTGCCACCATGGTTCAAACCGATCGAACCATCATTGTAGACATGGAGCAGGGCACCCGCCTGGTTCAGAAATGTCTTGGTGAAGGAAATTCCGAACCGGACCGGCGTGAGGGCAATGCCGCGCTTGAGAACGGAATGCGATGCATTCCAGGTATCGATCTCGGTGCGACGCGCATGATAGTCCGACGTCTCCAGGAGCTCGGTGACGATGTCCTGGATGATGCAATCGTCCACCGGCATGTTGTAGGGCGTCAGGCGCCGTTCACTGTTGGCGATATCAGCGTGATCATAGAAATTTGCTTGCCGGACGGCTAATGGATCTTTGCCGAGGTGATGCGCGATGTGATCGACCACACGTTCGATTCCAACCATCCCCTGTGGTCCGCCAAAACCGCGGAATGCGGTGTTCGACTGCGTATTTGTTTTACAGCGATATGACGTGATCCGCGCGTGCGGGAGGTAGTAGCAGTTGTCGGCATGGAACATGGCGCGATCGGCGATCGGCTCGGATAGATCCCACGACATGCCGCAACGCAACGCCTGGTCGAACTCGACGCCTAGAATTCTGCCGTCAGAGTCGAACCCAACACGGTAGTCGATCCGGAAGTCGTGGCGCTTGCCGGTGATCATCATGTCGTCATCGCGGTCGTAGACAACCTTTGCCGGCCGGCCGGTTGATTTGGCTACGAGTGCTGCCGTGCAGGCCGGCAGGTTGCCCTGACTTTCCTTGCCACCAAACGCCCCACCCATCCGGCGCACCTCGACGGTAACGGCGTGGTTGGCGACGCCCAGAACGTGCGCCACCTTGTGCTGGATCTCGGTCGGATGTTGCGTGGACGCGTGGACGGTCACGTCCTCGTCCTCGCCAGGCTGCGCCATCGCGGCCTGTCCTTCGAGGTAAAAGTGCTCCTGCCCGCCGATATGAATACGACCGCTGAGTTGGTGCGGGGCGGACGCAATGGCACCGGCGGCATCACCGCGCGCCATCGTATACGGATCTTCGAGCCACGACTTGGCCGACATGGCTTCATCGATCGTCAAAATCGGAGGTTCCTCTTCGACCTCGATGACGGCGAGCTGCGCGGCCCGGCGCGCAGTTTCCGGCGTCTCGGCCGCTACCGCGAAGAGCGCCTGACCCCAATAGGAGATGACCGAGTCGGTGAACATTGGATCGTCACCCGCGATCGGGCTGACATCATTATGACCGGGAATATCGGCGGCGGTGAAGACGGCGACGACACCCTCGGCTGCAGCGACCTTGCTCAGGTCCATGCTCTTGATGATCGCGTGGGCAACGCGGCTTTGGGCGATATGGACATGCAGCAAGTCGCGTGGCTCTGGTAAGTCGTCGACGTAGATCGCTTCGCCAGAGACATGCTTGTGCGCACTGTCGTGGCGCAGATCATGCCCGGCGCCACCCTGGATGTCGTTTGCGGTCGGTGCCGTCTGAGTTTGGCCGTTGTGCTGCGTCATGCCACCTCTGCTCCCAATCCGACCAATCGTGTCTTGCCCAGCGGTTCCTGGGTTTCAACATAGTACTTCCGCAGCAGGTTCTTGGCAGCAAGCAGCCGGTATTCAGCCGAACCCCGCATATCGGTGATTGGCGAGAAGTCATCATCGAAGGCGTCGACCGCGGAAGCGATGGTGTCTTGTGTCCAAGGTTGGCCGGTGAGCCGGGCTTCAACGGCGCTGGCCCGTTGCGGGATACCCGCCATGCCGCCAAATGCGATCCGCGCGACCGAAACCCGACCGCTATCGACGCGAATATTGAAGCATCCGCATACCGTCGAGATGTCCTGATCGAAACGCTTCGACAGTTTATAGCAACGCAGTTGGTCGGCATTGTCGAGAAGCGGGACCTCTATCATTTCGACAAACTCGCCATCTTCGCGCGCCTGCTGACCGTACGCGACGAAAAAGTCCTCTATGGGAATCCGTCGACGGTTTGCACCTTTCCGCAGAACCAATTCTGCACCGAGAACCATGAACGCCGGTGGTGAATCGCCAATCGGTGACCCATTGGCGATGTTGCCGCAGACCGTTGCTGCGTTGCGCACGGGAACGGCTGCGAACCGGCGCAGCAGCTCGCCGAAATCAGGAAACGCGTCCGCAAGAACAGGTGCCGCCTCGGACAGCGTCACGGCGGCGCCGATTTGGATTTTGCCGGCATCACGCTGCAGCGTTCGCAAATCCGCGATCTGACCAATGTGGATGGTTGTCTTGAGATGCTGCAGCTGCTTCGTAACCCAAAGTCCAACGTCGGTCGCGCCTGCCACAAGTACGGCATCCGGATACTGCTCGTAGAGTGCCGCCAACTCGTCGGAGGTCTGCGGACGGAATGTCTTCTGATCGCCATACGGTGCCGGTTCGCAGCGTGTGCCATCAATCTCTTCGAGAAGAGCGACTTCTTGGTCACGACGCTGCTCATCCCATGCCGGCGGCGGTGCCGACATTGCGATTTCTGCGGCAGTGATCAGCGGGCCGTAACCGGTGCAACGACACAAATTGCCGGCCAATGAATCGGTGATCGTCTGCCGATCCGGAGACAGTCCCTCCATTGTGTAGAGCGACATGACGAAACCGGGCGTGCAGAACCCGCACTGTGAACCATGTTGATCGACAATCGCTTGTTGAGAAGGATGTAGCTCGCCATCCGGGCTCTTCAGGCCCTCGACCGTCACGACAGATTTCCCGTGCAGCATGGGCAAAAACTGAATGCAGGCGTTGACGGCCCGGTAGCGAACACGACCGCCATCCAGTTCACCAATTGCAACCGTGCAGGCACCACAATCACCTTCGGCGCAACCCTCCTTTGTGCCGGTCAGGCGGCAGGTGCGGCGCAGATAATTCAGCAGCGTCGTCGTCGGCGAAGCATCGTCGACGACTTCGCGCTGGCCATTGAGGACGAATGTCAGGCGGTTATCCATGGTGCGTCCGCGAAGTCCGTTCGTGTTTTCTATGCCGGCGATCGACTGTTCGAGGCCCGGATATCAGTCATCGTATTGTCTTGCGCGCGCTTCGATAACGTCTGCATTTTTTGCCAATCCATCAAACGACATTTGACAATGCAAAGTAAAGTTTATGGCGCGAGCTGCTTCGCAAGCGTCCGGGCGCGCTCCGTGATGGACGTTAGCTCAACCCGAGTAAGATGCCCGTCGCGCACGACGGGCTGGCCGTCCACAAAGACATCACGAGCGTTCAGTGGTCCGCAGAAGACCAGCGCTGCCACTGGATCCCAGCTGCCAGCCGTTTCGAACCCGCTGACGTCCCAAATGGCGAGGTCGCCGCGATGTCCGGGCACCAGCGTGCCGCAATCATGGCGTCCCAGGGCCGCCGCACCGCCCCGTGTCGCGATTTCCAGGACTTCGCGTGCGCTCATTGCGTTTGCGCCGTTTTGCACGCGCTGCAGCAGCATGGCTTGGCGCGCTTCACTCAAAAGATGGCCGGAGTCGTTGGAGGCCGACCCGTCAACACCAAGAGCGACGGTCACGCCGGCATCGCGCATGGCGCGAACAGGCGCGATGCCGGACCCGAGCCGGCAATTCGAGCAGGGGCAGTGGGCAACGGCCGTTCCGCTGTTCGCGAACAGTTGGATCTCGGCGTCATTGAGCTTCACACAATGCGCGTGCCAGACATCATCACCGGTCCAGCCCAGATCTTCGGCGTACTGTCCCGGACGACATCCGAAGGTCTCCAGAGAATACGCGATATCCTCGTCGTTCTCGGCAAGATGGGTGTGCAGCCGCACGCCCTTGTCGCGGGCAAGGACGGCCGTCTCCCGCATCAAATCCCGACTGACGGAAAACGGCGAGCACGGTGCAAGGCCGATCCGGCTCATCGCCCCGGGGGATGGATCGTGAAACGCATCAATCACCCGCTCGCAGTCCTTAAGGATATCGGCTTCGGATTCGACCAGACTGTCGGGCGGCAAGCCACCGCTGCTCTCTCCGATGCTCATCGCGCCACGCGTTGCATGAAAGCGCAGCCCAATCGATTGCGCCGCCTCTATCGTGTCGTCCAGCCGCGCGCCATTGGGAAAGATATAGAGATGGTCGGAACTCATGGTGCAGCCGGAGCGCGCCAGTTCGGCGAGGCCCAGCTGCGCGGACACGTAGAAGGCGTCAGGCCGCATTGCACCCCAGATCGGGTACAGCGTTTTCAGCCAGCCAAAGAGCAAGGCGTCCTGCCCACCGGGCACGGCGCGTGTCAGTGTTTGGAACAAATGATGATGCGTGTTGACCAGTCCCGGCGTGACGATGCAACCGCGCGCATCAACGACCATATCGGCCGTGTATGCGTCGTCGGCGCCGACTGCAACGATCACCCCGTCCTGACATAGAATGCTACCGCCGGCGATCTCCCGGCGATCATCATCCATGGTGACGATGACGTCTGCGTCTTTGACCAGAAGGCTCGTCATGAAGATAACTTCGGTTGGTCGTGGCGCATCGGCCTGTCATCTTTCAACGCCCTGACATCACTGCCCGGGCACGACAGGCCGACGCATCTTACACGCACCCTTACTCTTCCGGCAGCTCTTCCGGAAGGACAAGGTTGAGTACTATCGCGATCACGGCCGCTGGCAACAGGCCGGACGTCAGCAGGATCTTGAACGTCCCAGGCACATGCTGCAACGCCTCAGGTTCGAGCTGCAAGCCGAGACCGATCGCCAGGGCCACAGCGAAGATCACCATGTTGCGGCGGTTCCAGTTCACCGCCGAGAGCATATTGACGCCGGCTGAGGCAACCATGCCGAACATGACAATGACACCGCCGCCCAGCACCTCAATCGGGATCGTCGTGATGGCGGCCCCGATCTTCGGCACGAAGCCACAGATGATGAGGAAGATCGCACCGATGGTCACCACGTGCCGGCTCATAACTCCGGTCATCGCAATCAGTCCCACATTCTGACTGAACGACGTATTCGGCAATCCCCCGAACAATCCGGCAACTGCCGTTCCGACACCGTCGGCATAGGTTGCGCCGGCGATTTCCTTGTCGGTGGCCTCGCGCCCGGCACCGCCGCGTGTGATACCGGACACGTCGCCGACCGTCTCGATGGCGGATATGAAACTCATGAGACAGATGCCGATAATGGCACCCGCACTGAATTCAACACCAAAGTGAAACGGTTCGGGGACCATCACCCATGCGGCCCGCTCGACATTGCCGAAGCTGACCATACCGAGCGCCAGAGCCAGCACATAACCGGCAATCAGTCCAAGCAAGACGGCGGCGACGGAGAGCAGACCGCGTGTAAAGAATTTCAACCCGAGTGTGACGACAATCACAAAGCATGCCACGAACCAATTGAGCAGACTGCCATATTCTGGTTGGCCTTTGGCAGGTACGCCGCCGGCAGCGTACTGAATGCCAACTTTGACAAGCGCGAGGCCGATCATCAGCACAACCAAGCCGGTGACTAGCGGCGGCAATGCAAATCGAATGCGGCCAATCACGGTCCCCAGGAGGGCATGAAAGATGCCTCCGACGATGATGCCGCCGGTCAGCACTGCCATGGCGTCGACGCCTTTGCCGGCAACCAGCGGGATCATGATCGGCAGAAACGCAAAGCTGGTCCCTTGAACGACAGGCAGACGCGCGCCCATAGGACCGACGCCGATCGTCTGCAACAGGGTCGCGATGCCTGCAAACAGCATCGAAATCTGAATCATATAGATCAGATCACCGACCCCCGGCTTGCCAAAGCCGAAACCGGCAACGCCGGCGATAATGATGGCCGGCGTGACATTGCTGACGAACATCGCCAGCACGTGCTGTATGCCGAGCGGAACCGCTTGTGCAATCGGTGGCATATAGTTGGGATCGCGCAATTCGGCTGGCGTCCCAATCGTTGCTGCCTGAGTTTCTGCCATAGTCCTCCCTTTCAAGTTCTTACCCACCTGCGTCTTGACCTGACGACTATAGTCCGGTGGGGCGTGGTTGTGTGATGGGATATTTGCCGATTATGCAGTCATACCGCCGCGAGACTGCCTAATCTGAGCGCATGTCGGGCCCTACTACATACGGTCGATCAAAATAGAATTCTTCGAGATTATCGCCGTCGCCGACGCGGTCGACGATCACAAAATCGGCGTCCTGTCCCAGCGGTGTGAGAACGCCGTGCCAGACTCCGCGGTGATAATTGACGCCCTGACCGGGTGCGGTCAAGAACGCCAAGGGTTGTTGCGGTCGGCCATCTTCGTCGGCCGCAACAACAACGAGAAATGGCTCAGCGGAAAGAGGAATGAAGGCTTGGCTGCCGAGCGGATGCCGCTCCACCATGTCCAACGTGAGCGGCAACGCGTAAGGGCGTGAGCGAGCGAAGGAGATATTCGAACGGGCGCCTGGCCCGACGAAATCGAGGGTGGCAACGTCGTGAAAGCGGTCGCACATGCCGCGATTGATTTGGAAGCTCGGCTCGCCTGCGATTTCGAGAATGTCGCCGAACGGGGCAAACGCTTCGCCCGTCAAGGGCAGAATGTCGATGGGGGTCGCTAACACGAGTCAATCCTGGCTGACAAAAAGATCCTGCAGACGAATGTGTGCAATGCGTTCGACCTGAGCGCAGGCGGTCGCAAACTCTTGCTCGCGACTATTGTCGAGGCGGCTCTGGAAGTTGGCCAGAATGTGATCCTTTGTGAGACCCTTGACGGCCAGGATAAAGGGAAATCCGAACCGCGCCACATAATCAGCGTTCAGGCTGCTAAAGCGCGCGCGCTCGTCATCCGTGAGAGCGTCCAACCCGGCCGACGCCTGCTCCCTGGTCGATTCGGCGGTGAGCCGTTTGGCTTCGGCAAGACGTCCGGCGAGGTCGGGATGTGCCTTGAGGACGCCCAAGCGCTCGTCGGCGCTGGCGCTGCGAAATACGCGGCACAAGGCGTTGTGCAGGCCGAGCGCCGTGTCATGGGCGGCGCCCAATTCCGATGCGTGGGCCCGTTCGGCGATCCAGGGTGAATGCTCGAAGATGCCACCGAAGCGTGTAACGAATTCTGATTCGTCCATCGCGCTAGGCGCCAGCGCCGGCCGCTGCGGAGGATGATTGCGAGACCAATGTTCGGCGATATCGATACGGCGGGCAAACCAAACGCGTTCGTGCTGCTGGGCGTATTCGATGAAACGCTGCAGCGCTGCCACGCGACCGGGCCGACCGGCGAGCCGGCAATGGAGACCAATACTCAGCATTTTTGGCGCGCCGTCCAACCCCTCCTGGTACAGCACATCAAAGCTATCTTTGAGGTAGTTGAAGAACTGGTCGCCGGCATTGAAGCCCTGAGCCGTCGCAAACCGCATATCGTTCGCGTCCAGCGTGTAGGGAACAACCAGCTGCGGCTTACCGTTGTGCCAGTACCAATATGGCAGATCGTCGGCATAGGAGTCGGCCGCATAAGCGAACCCGCTCTCCTCACACACGAGTTCTACGGTGTTGGCGGAGCAGCGACCGGTATACCAACCGCGAGGCCGGCTTCCTGTGACCTCGGTGTGAAGTTCGATCGCCGCTGTCATGTCCGCGCGCTCATCCTCGGGCGCGTAATCCTTGTATTCGATCCATTTGAGTCCGTGCGAGGCGATCTCCCAATCGGCATCGCGCATCGCTTGGACCTGATCAGGCGACCGCGCGATTGCCGTCGCAACCGCAAAGACGGTGGTCGGGATCGAGTGCTTCGTAAACAAACGATGGAGACGCCAGAAACCAGCACGCGCACCGTACTCGTAGATCGACTCCATGTTCCAATGGCGCTGGCCCGGCCACGCGGCTGCTCCGACAATCTCTGACAGAAAGGCTTCGGACGCGGCGTCACCGTGCAAAATGCAGTTCTCGCCGCCCTCTTCATAATTAATAACGAATTGCACCGCGATCCGCGCAGCATTCGGCCATTCAGCGTTGGGCACGGTGGCACCATACCCACGCATGTCCCGCTTATAACGTATCGCAGACACTATCAGTCCCCTCACAGTCCAGGTGAGCCACATTTGGCCTCAGCGGCACCAACGTAGTCAATTTACAATAAGCTATTTTCCAAAAGCATTTGAAAGTCCTTGCAAGCGTTACGCGGTTTGACGGCGCACCGGGGCAACGTTTACTTCGTAAGGGTACGGCCCGGCGAGGCACCATCCCAGGTATGGTCGCTCGTCTAACTCAGGCTCGGAAACGTCAGGCGGAGAACACTCGTATGGCACCAACAGGTGGTTATGTCACGACGCACGTCTTGGATACGGCGAAGGGATGCCCCGCCGTCGGTCTGAAGATCGAGGTGTTTCGCCTTACCGCGGCGGACGGTCAGGAGACCCGCCAACACGTCAGAGAAACAATGACCAACGATGACGGGCGAACCGATTCACCGATCATTGAGAAGGATGAGATCCAAGAGGCCATCTACGAGATCGTGTTTCATGCCGGCGCCTATTTGGATGTCGCGCACGGCAAACACAGCGGCGTGCGTTTCCTGGATCAGGTGCCAATACGTTTCGGTGTGACCAGCGCAGCCCAGCACTATCATGTGCCGCTACTGCTTTCTCCGTTTGGCTACGCGACCTACCGTGGCAGTTGACGCCGCGGTATCGGCTGCGTCCTTTGCATCTTCGGTCGTCCGCGCCAAAGCCAGGCGGCAACGCTGCACCATGAACTCAATAAACAGGCGGCTCTTTGGATCTTGGAATCGCTTGTGCGGATAGAGACATGCGAACTGCGCCGGCGCCGGTGGCGTCGCCGCGCAAACGACCTGCAGCGCGCCCGAATTCAGATGCCCCTGCACCTCAAACCGCGGTTTGTTGATGATCCCGTGTCCGGCCAGGGCCCAATCGGTCAGAACGTCGCCGTCATCGGATTCGAACGGGCCTTTGACGCGCACGCGGCGTGGGCCCTCCGGGCAACGCAACGTCCAGTCGAATTCGCTGGCCCCTGGGAACCGCAATAAGAGACATTTGTGGTTTGACGCGACAAGGTCATCGGCTGTCACGGGCGCGCCATGGTCATCGATATAGCCCTGTGACGCACACAAGACGCGCTCGCATTCGGCAATCGGCCGTACGCGTAGGTTCGAGTCTTCCAGTGGACCCAGCACAAAGGCAATGTCGAGGCCTTCGCTGGTTATATCCACCTTTCGATCAGAGAGCCGTAGGCGAGCATCAATTTCTGGGTAGAGTCGCTTGAACTCAGGTATGAGAGGCGCGATCAAACGCTTGCCAATACCAAGCGGTGCGGCGACGTAAATCGTTCCGCGGGGATGCCCTGTGATGTCGGCGACCGCCGCTTCCGCCTCCTCGATGGCTTCCAGAATCTTGGTCGCACCGACATAGAACACCTCGCCATGTTCCGTCGGTGTCAGCTTGCGCGTTGTGCGGTTGAACAATCGGACACGCAGATGCTTCTCCAACTCGATGATGCGACTGCTTACGACCGCAGCCGAAACGCGCTGGTCGCGGCCTGCGGCCGACATGTTCCCCAGTTCGTAGGCGCGCACAAAGACTTTGATGTTCCGGATATAGGAGATTGCCTGTCGTTCCTCGAAGTTGGACCGCGGCGCTGGCGGAGTCCGGTGATGCGCTTTAGGCACGCTATCATTGTCAAATTAAGTTTGAAAGAGCTTGCCGCGCATTCTCATTCGCAACTCGGCCGCATTCTGCAAATCTGTGCGCTGAAGTGGAGGTGATGATGTTCGACACGACGATCTATTGGGAGTGGCTGACTTTCGCCGTTAGGTGGGCGCATGTGGTAGCGGCGATTGGCTGGATTGGATCGTCGTTTTATTTCATCGCTCTTGATTTGGGATTGCGCAAACGTCCCGATCTGCCCGAAGGCGTCTCGGGCGAGGAATGGCAGGTGCATGGCGGCGGGTTCTACCATGTTCAAAAATACATGGTCGCGCCGGCGGCCATGCCGGAGCATTTGATCTGGTTCAAATGGGAATCTTACGCGACCTGGCTGACCGGCGTGCTGATGATGATCGTCGTCTACTATGTCGGCGCGGACCTATACCTGATCGATCGCAACGTTTTGGACGTTTCGCAGGCGACGGCTATCGCGATCTCGATTGGTTCCCTCGCGATTGGCTATTTGATCTACGATCTGCTGTGCCGTTCGCCGCTCGGTAAGAACGATCTAACGCTGATGCTCATCCTGTATGTTGTCCTGGTCGCAATGGCATGGGGCTATACGCAGCTGTTTACAGGCCGGGCCGCATTCCTGCATCTGGGCGCGTTCACAGCGACGATCATGTCCGCCAACGTTTTCATGGTCATCATCCCCAATCAGAGAAAAGTCGTTGCCGCGCTACGCGCGCAGGAAGAGCCTGAAGCCCAACTCGGCATTGAGGCGAAGCAGCGTTCGCTTCACAACAACTACCTGACGCTGCCGGTCATCTTCCTCATGCTTGCCACCCATCACCCTTTGGCGTTCGCGACAGAGTTCAACTGGGTGATTGCCTCCCTGGTGTTCCTGATGGGCGTCAGTATCCGCCACTACTTCAACTCTTACTACGCGCAAAAGGGCGTGCTGATTTGGACGTGGGGTGTCACGCTGGCATTGTTCGTACTCATCGCCTGGGTTTCGACATTATCGCCGCCGGGCGAGGCGAGCGAAGAGCAGGCAGCCCGTCTCAGTCAGGCGGAGCAACGTTTCACCAAGCACGCCAAGTTCGACGATGTGGTCGAAATCATTACCGGGCGATGCTCAATGTGCCATGCCACCGAACCCGCCTGGGAGGGCATTCGCGTAGCACCCAAGGGCGTGCGCCTCGAGAGTCCCGAGGACGTCGCGCGATATGCCCACGAGATCTACTTGCAGTCAGCGCGATCGCGGGCCATGCCGCCAGGAAATATAACGGAGTTGGAGGATACCGATCGGGCATTGATTGCAACGTGGTACCGGGAAGCGCGGCGTGCCAAGAGCGGAGGTTGACCCTATCGCCCGCCGACACCTATCGCGCTGCTTTGGTGACAGGGCAATAGGAATGAGGAAATTCAAAAACCAGGACGCTCGGCAATGACTGAATGGACATATCACGCACCGCACGGTGGTCTGCCGAGCCAGACGGCACTCCTAACCGGCCGCGCCGTATTCACCGAGGCCTACGCCGTCATCCCGAGAGATGTCATGCGCGACATCGTCACCAGCAACCTCCCGTTCTGGAATGACACGCGCGCCTGGGTCCTGGCGCGGCCGCTAACGGGATTTGCCGAGACGTTTTCGCAGTACATCATGGAAGTTGCGCCGGGCGGCGGCAGCGAGCATCCCGAGACCGACAACGGCGCGCAAGGCGCCTTCTTCGTTCTCGAAGGCGAGTTGACTCTCAGGCTTGCCGGACAATCCAGCGTGCTCAAACCTGGCGGGTTTGCCTACCTGCCACCCGGTCTTGCCTATAGCGTCAGCAATTCTGGCGCGGCTCCTGCACGCTTTCATTGGATTCGGAAAGCTTATGATGCGGTGGACGGCATCGAGATGCCTCCACCCTTGATCACGAGTGACGGCGAGGTCAGCCCGACACCCATGCCCGACTGTGGCGGCTGTTGGCAGACCACGCGGTTCTTTGATCCGGCGGATATGCGCTACGACATGCACGTCACTGTCGTGACCTTCAAGCCGGGCGCGGTAATACCGTTCGCCGAGACCCACGTCATGGAACACGGCCTTTATGTGCTGCAAGGCAAGGCTGTCTATCGCCTCAATCAGGATTGGGTCGAAGTCGAGGCCGGCGACTTCATGTGGTTGCGCGCATTCTGTCCGCAAGCCTGCTACGCCGGCGGCCCCGAGCCGTTTCGCTATCTCCTATACAAGGATGTCAACCGGCACCCGCCGCTGAGGCTCTGACCTGGCTCCGATTGGGCACAGTCAATCGAGCAGCTTTGGTGTCATGAAGCCACGCAGTTCGCCCGTACCAGGGCGGACAAACGACCAGTCATCGACATCAAAGGTTAGGGTTGCCAATGCGGCAGTGGGAAACTTGTGCGTGATGCGTTTGTAGTGATCGCTGTCGCCGGCATGGGCCAGCGTCAGCGCAAGCAGCTGCAATCCGGGATTATGCCCGATCAGCATCAAGGTCTTCACGTCTGCGGCCACACCTTGCACGATGTCGAGCAGCGTGCTGAGGCTGCATTCGTAGAGGTCGGCGTCAAAAACGATCATCGGCTGTCCGCCGTCGATATCCGGCAAGGCAAGTCGCAACGTCTCACGAGTGCGAACCGCCGTCGAGCAGATGATCAGATCGGGCATGAGGCTTTGTTCGACGATGTAGCGGCCCATCCGCGGAGCGGCGCCGCGTCCACGCGCGCTCAGCTGGCGATCGTGATCGCTGAGGCTGGGATTGTCCCAATTCGACTTGGCATGGCGAAACAGAAACAGCGAGCGCACGTCACCGACTTTCAGGTCAACACGGTCATGCTGACAGCTTAGGCCAGTGTGGCCGGGCAATCCAGAATGCGAGCCGGATCAACCGAATGGCCCACGGTTGCTGCCACTGTGGCCGGTGCGGACTTCGCCGCCGGCAAACCGGACAGCTTCTTCCGCCGCCCGGACAATGGCCTTGGCCTTGTTGATGCACTCCTGCTGCTCATTCTCAGCGATCGAATCGTAGACCAGGCCGGCCCCGGCCTGAACATGCACAACGCCATCTTTGACCAATGCAGTACGCAGGACGATGCATGTGTCCATCTCGCCGTCAGCGGAAAAATAGCCAACGCAGCCGGCATAGGGCCCGCGCTTATCCTTCTCCAGTTCGTCAATGATCTCCATCGCGCGCACCTTCGGCGCGCCGGACACCGTACCTGCCGGAAAGCCGGCCATCAGTGCCTCAATGGCATCGTACTTGGCATCCAACCTGCCAATAACATGCGAAACGATGTGCATGACGTGGCTGTAGCGCTCAATGATGAACTGATCGGTCACCTCGACGCTGCCGATCTCGGCGACGCGGCCAACGTCGTTGCGGCCGAGATCGAGCAACATCAGATGTTCGGCGCGCTCCTTGGGATCGGCGAGCAGCATCTCGGCGAGGTGGTTGTCTTCGCTGATCGTGTCGCCTCGTC